>JBKOVB010000096.1:0-14236 GCA_046723735.1 Actinomycetota bacterium
ATGGAGGTCGCCACCCGGGTGCTGCGCAGCCGCGGCACGCTCGTGAAGACCGGTGTGCACGGCGCCAGCCGCTGGGAGTGGAGCCCGCTCGACTTCAAGGAGCTGCGCTGGGTGGGCTCCAACGCGTTCGGCATCGAGACCGTCGAGGGCACCCGTCAGCACGCCATCGAGCACTACTTCGACCTGGTCCGCGACGGTCGGGTCGACCTGTCCGGGATGCTCACGCACACCTTCGGGCTCAGCGCGTGGCGCGAGGCGTTCTGCACCATCGCCGACCAGGAGCGAACCGGCTCCATCAAGGTGGCGATCGACCCTCAGCGCTAGCCGGGCAGGCCGAGCGCGCCACCCTCATTGATGGCGTAGAACTCGTTCTTGCTCGCCGCTCCTGTCGCGGCATCCACGAGCTCCTTCACCGTCTCGACGGAGTCAGACGTGAAGATGCACACGCCGCGGGTGCCGTCGGAGCTGGGCACGACGAGCGGGAGCTCGGTGCCCTCCGGCAGGTTCAGCTTGCCGCCCCAGAACGCCTCGGGGTCCGAAACCGTATGGATCGAGATGACGTGCATGACCGCCTCCTGGTGATGTGCCCCGACCCGCGGCCGAGGCCTGGTCACGGCCACCACATCGCGCCCCGACGACTGGTTCAACTGCTGAAACTGCAGTTGATGGCGCCCACCCGCGCGCTCAGACTCTTGACCATGCAGGACTACGGGCAGTTCTGCCCCATCGCTCAGGCCGCCGAGGTGCTCACCGAGCGCTGGACCCCGCTGGTGATCCGGGAGCTCGCCCTCACCGGCAGCCGGCGCTTCAACGACATCCAGCGCGGCGTGCCCCTGATGTCGTCCTCGCTGCTCACCAAGCGACTTCGGGAGCTCGAGCGCGCGGGGATCGTCGAGCGCAGGCAACGCCTGGACGGGAAGGGCACCGAGTACCACCTGACGCCCGCCGGAGAGGAGCTCGGCCCTGTCGTCGCGCAGATGGGCACGTGGAGCGAGCGCTGGCTTCGCAGGCCGATCTTCGAGGCGACCCCGGACACGGGTTTGCTCATGTGGTGGATGCGCGGCACCGTGCGGATCGACGCGCTTCCCCCGGGGCGGATCGTGATCCACTTCAGCTTCCGCGGCGCCCCCGAGAAGCTGCGGCACTTCTGGCTCGTCCTCCCCGAGGCTGACCTCTGCCTGAGCGACCCCGGGTTCGACGTCGACGTCACGGTGCGCAGCGACCCGACGTCGCTCACGGCCGTGTGGATGGGCGACCTCGACCTCGGCACGGCACTGCGCGGCGGCGCCATCGCGCTGGAGGGCCGGCGTCAGCTGGTGCGGTCGTTCGCGAGCTGGTTCGGCCTGCACCCGCTCTTCGCGGGCACGGTCCACCCGCCGACGCGACCGAGGACCACGTCCTAGCGGTGCACCAGCCGCCGGGTGTTGCGCAGCGCGGTCGCCATGAGGGTCAGCGTGGGGTTGTGCGCCCCCGACGTGGGGAACACCGACCCGTCCGCCACGAGCACGTTCTCGGTGCCGTGCACCAGGCCGCCGGCGTCCGTGACGCTGGTCCGCGGGTCGGTCCCCATCCGCATGCCGCCCATCACGTGTGCGCCGTGCGGGATGGCGCTCTGCACCCCAAGCGACTCCGGTACGGCGGCCGCCACCGTCGCCCCGGCAGCCTTGAGCACGGCGGTGAGCTGGGCTCCGAAGAACGCGTTGGCCACCTGCTCGTGCGTGCCCGGGGCGTACGTCACCCGGGCCACCGGCACCCCGCGGTAGTCCTTGGTGCGCGCGAGGTCGACCCGGTTCGTCGCGTACGGCAGGTCCTCGCCCACCATGGACGCGCCACCCAGCCGGTCGCGCAGGATGCTGGCCCGCATCAGCGCCTTGAACCGCGAGCCGAACGGGCGCAGCGCCACGTTGCCCGGGTCGGCTTGCTGCAGCGTCTCCAGCAGGAACCGGTACGTCGTGGCTTCTGCGATCGGGTCCTGGGTCCCGCCGAGCTCGAGGATGCCACCCCGGATATAGGGCAGCCCGGCGGCCTGCGCGGCGAGCCGGGCACCGGGGTAGTCCGGGTCGCAGAAGTCCTCGCAGCACTGGGTGGTCGAACGGCCGCGGTAGGCATGCATCCGCCGGTCGAGGAAGATCCCGAACCCGTCGACGAAGTTGTGGAACATGAGGTCGCGGCCGATGCGGCCGTGCGGGTCGGGCAGCCCCGACAGCAGCGCCAGCCGGCAGGTCTCGATCGCGGACGCGGCCAGCACCACGAGGTCGCCGTGGTCCGCGCCGGTGCGGCCACCTGGGCCGATCCACTCCACCCCCTTGGCGCGGGAGCCCTTCATCAGCACGCGGTTCACGAAAGTGCGGTCGCGCACGGTGACGCGCCCGGTAACCAGCGCACGCTTGAGCACCGCGAGGGCGCCGAGCCGCGCGTGGATCGGGCAGCCGTACCCGCTGCAGTGCCCGCAGTCGTTGCAGGCCGGCCGCCCGTCGTACTGCTGGGAGTTGATGGCCATCGGGAAGGCGTACGGGTGCAGGCCGAGCGCCTCGCAACCCCCGGCCAGCGTCATGGAGGAGTACTGCTGCGGGCCGGGCGGCATCGCGTAGCCGCGGGCGCCGGGCGCGTGCGCGAGCGTCGGTGTCGCGGGCAGGACGTGCTCATCGCCCTGCACGCCGAGCAGGCGCTCGACCTCCTGGTAGTACGGCGCGATCTCGGCGTAGTCGAACGGCCAGTCCGCGACGTCAGCGCCGTCGACCGGCCCGAGCAGCGAGAGCTTCTGGAAGTCGATGTCCCAGAACCGCGGGACCTTCGCGTCCCAGTGCACCGTCCCGCCACCGACGACGGAGGCGAGCGGGTTGACGGAGCCGATCGTGTCCGCGTCGGTGTCGGCCGCCCGGAAGGCCCGCGGCTCGGCGAGCGGGTCGGGCACCTCGAAGTTCCGCTGGGCCTTCAGCTCGTCGTTGGAGAACACCGTGCTCGGCGAGTCCTGGTCGAGATCGGTGACGTACCAGGGCCCTCGCTCGATCACGACGACGTCCCAGCCGGCCTCGGCGAGGACCAGGGTGGCGATGCTCGCGCCGGCTCCGCTGCCGACGACCACGGCGCGGTCAGCCACGTCGCCGCCAGCTCACGGGAACCTTCGGTAGCAGGCCGAGCACCTCCTGTACGACGGGGAGCTCGGCCACGCCGACCGGGTCGATCCCGTCGTACGCCTCGACCTGCGCGGCCGACCACCCTCGGGGCTGCACGTCCCCTGGCCACCCGATGTCCTGCCAGCCGACGAGGCCTGCGTTGCCGCCGTACTCGGGCAGGGCGTACATGCCCTCGATGGTGAGCGTGAAGAGCACGTCCCGTGCCTCGGCTTGGGCGGCCAGGACCTGGTCCTGCACGACCGCGGGCGCGGAGGGGAAGTCGGCGAAGCGGTCCGCGGCAGCTGCGGCGTCCAGGTCCACGACCGCCTTGGCGACCCGGGTGCGCAGGTCCGCGACCCGGGCCTTCCACGACAGCAGCTGCGATTCGTCGAGCGGGACGAAGTCGGCAGCGAGGTCGGGTCCGCTGGTGTGCCGGTTGCTCCACGGGCCGCCCGCGAAGATGCGCGGCGGGTCCTCGTCGAACGCGGACAGCAGCGTGTCGACGTACCGGACGACGTCAGCCTCGCGCGCTCCGGGGTGGCCTGCCTCGAGCGGGTCGTCGCTCGGACCGGGAACCAGCCTCGCGGTGGCCTCCGTGACCACCACGACCTGGTGCGGTGTGAGGAACCGGAAGCCGGCACCTGCCTTGGCACGGGTGCGGCTCTCGAGGAGCACCCCGGCGAGACCCGCCACCGCGGCGCCGGCGAGCACGGTGCGGCGGGTCGGGAGGAAGACCTGGGCCATCGAACCCCCGTGGTGTTGGCTGGGGCGCTGACCGTACTATCTTTAAGAGGAAAGGGGTACCGGGGTGGACCTGCAGCTCTCGCCCGAGCAGTCCCAGCTCAGGGAGGCCGCTCGGCGTCTGCTGGGCCAACGGCTCGACGCCCTCGTCGCCGAGCTGCCGTCACCGCCGGTGCACGACACGGCTCAGGCCCTCAACGATGCCTTCTCGTTGGGCTGGCTGGGGCTCGGGTTGCCCGAGAAGGTCGGCGGCGCAGGGAGTTTCGAGGACCTCGTGCTGGTGCACGAGGAGCTCGGCCGCGGTCTGGCGCCCTCCCTCGTGACGACCCTCGGGCTGTCGGCGCGGCTGCTCCTGCACGCCGACCCCACCTCCCCGCTGCTCGAGCAGCTCTGCGAGGGGAAGGCGCTCGTCGCGCCGCTCCGGGTGCCGATCACCTCCGACGGCGACCGCCTTGACGGCGTCGTGCAGGGCGTGGTGGATGCGGACGCGGTCACCCACCTGCTCGTCCCGGCGGGCTGGCAGCTGGTCTGCGTGCCCGTCGACGCCGCCGGTGTGACGCTGGTCGACGAGCAGTCCGCCTGCGACATCGGCACGCACACCGTGGTCTTCGAGGGAGTCGCGGTCACCCCGGGGCCGGACGCGGTGGACGCGCTGGACCTGGTGCGGGTGGAGTCCGTCGTCCTCGCCGCAGCTCGTGCGCTCGGGGGTGGCCGCGCGGTGCTGGAGCGGACGGTTGCGCACGTGAGCACGCGGCACCAGTTCGGCCGGGCCATCGGTACGTTCCAAGCGGTGCAGCACCAGCTCGCCGACGTGGCCACCGCGCTGGACGCAGCAGGGCTTGCGGTGGCGCAGGCGGCGTGGGCGGTCGAGGGCGGCGAGCAGGACGCAACCGCCGCATCCGCGATCGCCGGTCTGTCGGCGCAGGAGGCGTTCCAGCGGGCGACCCTCGTTGCGCACCAGCTGCACGGCGGCATGGGCTTCGTGCTGGAGAACCCGCTGCACCTGTGGTCGGCGCGGGCGATCGCGGACCCGACCGTCCCGTTCGGCCGACGGCAGCTGCTGGCAATGCTGGCGTCGGCTCACGGCATCAGGGCCGACAAGGTGCTCGCCCCGCCGCACCACCGGCTCAGCGGTAGTGGCGTCCGGTGATCGGCGGCAGGTCGGCAAGGGTCACGATGCCGGGCTCGGCGGCCACGACGTAAGGAACGGCGTTGGTGACCGGCAGCGCGGTGTAGATCATCCCGGCGCCCATGAAGCCGCTCTCGTCCCAGTCCTTGGGCGGCAGGCAGTGCAGCACCGTCCGGTAGTTGGGCCGGCCGAAGATCTGGATGACGTGCCCGTGCTGCAGCGGCTTGGGCGGCGCGACGTGCTCCCCCATGATCCAGTTGAAGCCGACGCTGACGACGTTGTCGTCGCCGACCCAGCCTCGGTGGTAGCCCATCACGCCCGCGACGGTGCCGTTCGGGATCGTCATGAAGCCGAGGTCCGAGTCGCCGGTGGCCTCGGTGAAGGTGACGTCGAAGGTCGTCCGGTCCAACGTGACGCCCATCGCGTCGGCCATGAGCGCCGCGGACTCGGCGAAGACTTCGCTCTCCACGCGGACGCTCTCGGCCAGGCCAGGGGTGTCCAACGGCTTGCCGAAGCCCATCGCGCTCTGGGTGCCGGCCGATTCGTACGTCGAGCAGTCCACCGACTCGGTGATGCGGATCTCGTCGACCCGCTCGCAGGCCCCGCTCAGCACCATCGCGACGCTGTTGGTCATGCCGGGGTGGGCCCCGCTGCCGAAGATCGTGGAACCGCCTGTCTCGCAGGCCTTCTTGATGCGCTCGAGGTCGTGGGGCGACTGCTTGCCGCCGGTGATCCAGGCCGCCGTGCTGCACACGTTGATGCCGGCCGACAGCAACGCCACGAGCTCGTCGATGCTCGGCCAGAGCGGGTTGTAGCAGCACGCGTCCGGCTCGAGCGCCAGCAGCTCGTCGATGTCGTTGGTGGCCTTGACCCCGGTGTCATCCGGCCAGCCGCACAGGTCGGCCGCGTCCTTGCCGACCTTGTCCGCCCCGTGGGCGTAGACGCCGACCAGCTCCAGGTCGGGCCGGGCGAGGATCGCGTGCAGCGACCGTCGGCCGATGTTGCCGGTGGTCCACTGGATCACGCGCAGCGGTCGGTCGAAGGTCGGGACGGCCATGGGCCCAGAACCTAGAACGCGTTCTCATTCGCGTCCAGGCCTCTGGGTCACGCCTGCGCTCGCGTGATGGCTTCCTGGGCACGCGCCGCGGCCTGCCGCACGCGGGGCACCGGATCTGTCCTGAGCGGCTCCGTGTCAGCCAACTCGTCTCCCAGCCGATTCCGGGCCATCACCTTCAGAGCCATCTCCCTGACGCGCCAGTGATCGTCGTGCAGCGCCAGGCGGATCTCGTCGATCGCCTTGTCGTCCCACACCCACAGCAGCCCGCGGGCACCCCACACGCGCAGCCAGTACTCGTCCGCGTGGTCGCCCCCGTCGAAGAACTTCCGAGCGCCGGGCCCACCCGCGACCAGGACGAAGGCGGGGTCCACAGGCTGCCCTCGGATCAGCCGGCAGCACAGGTCCACGACGCTCGATCGGCCCCGCTTCGCACACTCCCGCTCGAGGCTCTCGCGGGGAGTGGAAGGCACTCATCCACTGTTCCCGCTCAGTCGGGCTGCTCAACCTCGTTCAGCAAGGCCGACAGCGCCGGGCGAATCACCTTGCCCATGGCGTTGCGCGGCAGGGTGTCCACGATCCCCCAGCGCTCCGGCACCTTGTACGACGACAGCTGGGCCCGACAGCCCGCGACGAGGTCGTCGATGCTGACCGAGGTCTCCGGCGCGGGCTGGATCAGCGCGGCGACGCGCTCCCCCAACCGCTCGTCGGAGACCCCGAACACGGCTCCCGCCGCCACACCCGGCAGCGACAGCAGCACCCGCTCGACCTCGGCCGGGTAGACGTTCGCACCGCCTCGCACCACGACAAGCTTGCGCCGGTCGCGGATGCTGAGCCACCCGTCGTCGAGCGAGCCGAGGTCGCCGGTGCGCAGGGGCCCATCCGGGCGGGGCACCACGGAGCCGTCGCGCCACTCGCCGAGCAGCGGGGTCCACAGCCCTGCCCAGTCGCCGTGCCTGGCGGCGGACACCATGACCTCGCCCAGGTCGTCGACCACATCGGCGAGCTCGACCCGCAGGTGCGGCAGCGGTCGCCCGCTGGCCCCCTCACGCCACTCCGCCCCGACCGGGTCGATCGCGACCACGGTGGGCGCCTCGGTCAGGCCGTACGTCGCCCGCAGCGGCAGCCCAAAGGCCTGCTCGAACTCCTTGCGCAAGCTGTCCGGGCAGTCCCCACCGCCGCTCCAGACCTCCTGCAACGACTGGAGGTCCGTTGCCGCGACCTGACCGCCGCGGACCAGGTCGAACAGCTGGGCGGGCACGCCGTTCCAGACCGTGACCCGCTCCTGGCGGATCCACTCGGCGACCCCGGCCGCATCCCGGCGGTCCATGACCACGCAGCAGCCGCCGGCCTGCGCGGTGAGCAGCGTCGTGAGGACCATGAGGTTGAGGATCGTGAGGGGGAGGCAGTCCCCCTTGCGCAGCGTTTCGTCGTACCCACGGGTGGCGACCAGCACCGCACCGGGCAGCAGTAGGTTGTGCTGGGAGTGCACGATCCCGCGCGGCGCACCCGTTGTGCCGCTGGTGTAGGCGATCCCAGCCGGCGCGTGCGGGTCGACCTCGACGACGGGCGGCGCTGGAGCGGAAGGCTGCAGCGACCGCCACGCCTCCACGGTCAGGCAGCGGACCTGTGGCTGCGGGTCCTGCGCCAGCAGCAGGGAGGGTTCGCAGTCACGCAGGATCTGGTCCTTCTCCGCGACGGTCAGCGCGGTGTTGAGCCCCACCCAGACCAGGCCGAGCCGCATCGCGCCGTGGAACGCCACCACGACGTCGAGGTCGTTGGGCAGGCTCACGGCGAGCCGATCGCCGGCCCGCATCCCCAGTGATGCCAGCGCTCCCGCGGCGCGATCGGCTGCGGCGTCGAGCTCGCGGTAGGTCAGCGTGCCGCTGCGCGCGACGACCGCGGGCGCGTCGGGCCGTTCCTCCAGCGCGCGGTCCAGGACCCGTGCCACTGTGCGAGGTACGCGAGGCACCGATGACCTCCCAATCTTTGAGAGAACAGTAGGCGAGGAGCACGCATGGCGCTGGAGGGCTACACGACCTTGTCCTTCGAGCGGCCGAGCGACGGCGTGCTCCAGGTCGTGCTCGACCGGCCCGAGCAGCTCAACGCCACCGACGAGGTGATGCACGGCGAGCTGAGCCGAGTCTGGGCCGACCTGGCCGACGACGACGCGCGGGTCGTGCTGCTCACCGGTCGCGGGCGGGCGTTCTGCGCCGGCGGCGACCTCGAGCTCGTGGCCCGGCAGGCCGGGGACTTCGACCTGACGGTACGGATGATGGACGAGGCCGCGGCGATCGTGCGGGGGGTGCTCGAGTGCCCGAAGCCGGTCGTGTCGGCGGTCCACGGGGCGGCGTACGGCGTGGGGCTGGCCCTCGCGCTGCTGGCCGACGTCTCGGTGGTGGCCGAGGACGCACGGCTCGGTGACGGGCACGTGCGGCTCGGGATCGCGGCGGGCGACCACGCCGTGTTGCTGTGGCCGCTGCTCTGCGGCATGGCAAAGGCGAAGTACCACCTGCTCACGGGCGCGCCGCTGGATGGGCTCGAGGCGGAACGCATCGGGCTCGTCAGCCGGTGTGTCCCCGAGACCGAGGTGCTCCCCGAGGCGCTGCGCGTCGCCGAGCGGTTGGCGGCCTCCTCGCCCACCGCGGTGCGCTGGACCAGGCAGACGCTCAACCACTGGTACCGCGCGGCGCAGCCCGCCTTCGAGGCCTCACTTGCCCTCGAGATGCTCGGGTTCTTCGGTCCCGACGTCCAGCAGGGCCTCGCACGGCTGCGAGGCAAGGGAGACTAGCGACGTGCCCAGGCGCGCAGGAACGCCAGGGTGACCGCGGCCGCGTTGTTCCCGGCCAGCTGGCGGTAGACGACGAACTGAGCAGGAAAGCCCGGTAGATGCAGCCGGTCGCCCTGACCGTCCGAGACGCCTCGGATGCCGAGGAAGGGCACGCCGTGCTGCTGCATCACCCGTGCCACCGCACCGGTCTCCTCGTCCTGCGCGGCGTAGGTGTCGGTGGTCGCAGGCGGCGGCTGCAACGCGCCTAGCAGCAGCGCGGGGATGCCCGGCGCCGCCGCTGCGAGCTCGGTGGTGTCGCGCACCGCGTCACCCTGCGCGAGGCAGGGCTCGCAGCCGGCGATGTCGCCACCGCCGTAGCTGCACGGAGCGGCGTTCCCGCCGAACGGGTCGCTGGTCTCGCCGTCACCGCCGACGCGCAGCTGCGGCTGCTGGTCGACGTGCACCGGCGTGGCCTGGTCGACGCCCGCGCACAGACAGGCCGGGTCGCCCACCGGCAGGTCCTGCGACAACGGGACCCGCAGACCGCGCGCCACATCCAGCAGCGTGGGGTCGACCGACAGGAAGGTCCGACCGCCGTCGTTGGTCCAGCGCTCCGGCACCATCACGTCGCCGATGAACGCGCTGCTGCCCGCGACGCCGGAGAAGACCGCAGCCGCGAACGGGCAGCGGGACGAGGTGAAGGCGGCCTCCGCCGTACGGGTGGCGTTGACCGGGCCGATGCCGGTGAGCGCGAGCACCACGTCGACACCGTGGAGCTTCCCGGCGTAGAAGGTCTTCCCGTCGACGTGAGCGGTGCGCGAGGGATCAAGCTGAGCCTTGAGCACCAGGGGGTTCAGCTCCAGCGGCATCGCCGAGAGCACGAGGACGGAGGAGCCGCAACGGGTGCGCGGTACGGCCAGGGCAGGCAACGCCCCGACGAGCAGCGACGCGACGACCAGCAACCACAGACGCCGCATCAGCATCACGCTCCGACGAAGAGGCTCTCGACGTGGCCGGCCGAGACGGCTCCTTCGAGCCGTGCGGCTAGCCCCTCCGCGGACAGGGGGAGCCGCAGCAGCGGTTGCAGGTGCCGGTCGAGCACCGACACGTCGTGTTCGTCGCAGAACCCGACCGCCCCGAGCAGCTGGTGGCACGTGCGGAGCACCTCCCGGGCCACCTCGACGGCATGCAGCCGAAGCACCAACGCATCGGCGCTGCGCTGCTCCTGACCGGCCGTCCCCAGCCGCCACAGCGTGAACTTCGCCAGCTCCGTCAGCCCGCGCAGCGCGACGACCGCATCCGCGATCGCGAACCGCACCACCTGGAACTCCGCCAGCGGCCGACCGAACTGCTCACGCACCCCGACGTGCTCGGTCACCTGCGCCAGCGCGGTCTCGAGGCCGCCCAGGATCCGCCAGCTGCCCAGCACCAGGTGCAGCGCGACGTCGTCAGCCGGTACGGCGGGAAGCGGGTGCCCCATCACGGCCGGCACCACGAAGGGCCCGAGCCTCGAGCCGGTTCGCAGCCCCGTCTCCAAGACGGCCGCCTGTCCTTCCAACCAGACCCCGATCCACGCACCGGGCAGGTCGCCGTGGTCCACCCTCGGGCGGGCGAGGCCCACGAGCGCCATCCGACGGCCGTCGACCGCGAGCAGCTGCTCCACCACCGGGTACGGCAGCGCCACCGCCCCGGCGGCCCGGCACAGCTCCGCGGCGGCGAGCAGCGCGTCACCGCCCTCGCGCGGGTCGACGTCCCAGGCCCCTAGGTCCGCGAGCGCCTGTCCCGCCTCGTCCCGCGCCGCATCGGAGGTCTCCGCCGCGAGCGCCAGCCGGACCCCACCCAGGGCGTCGAACCGGGACCGTGCCGATCGTCCGAAGGCGAGCACGTGCTCCGGGAAGGCGGTGTTCATCGCCGGCCCCCGAGGGCGGCCCGCGCGACGAGCATCCGCTGCACCTCGATGGTGCCGGAGGACACGGTGGCGGCCTGTGCGTAGCGCCAGTGGTCCTCGACCGCGCCGTGCAGCACGGCGTCGCGCCCACCCTCGAGCGCGTCCGGCCCGAGCGCCTCGAGCAACAGCTCCGCCACCGACTGGTCGGCCTGGGTCGTGGCGATCCGCGCCATGCCGGCGGTGGCGTCCGCGGGCACGCCCTGCTCCTGCTCGGCGACAGCGGTGTAGGCGAGCAGCCTGGCCACGCGCACGTCCACCATCGCCCGCACCCACCGCGCCCGCAGCCCCGACGGCAGCTCGTCCCACTCGTCGCCGAGGGCGTCCCGGACCCGGGCAAGCAAGGCGTCGCAGCGGGCGTACCGCGCGATCCCCACGCGCTCGTACGCGAGCGCGTCCTTCATGACCTGCCAGCCGCCTCCCACCTGGCCCAGCACGTCCTGCGGGTGCACCCGGACGTCGTCGAGGAACAGCTCGTTGAGGTGGTGCGGGCCCAGCATGGACGGGATCGGCCGGACCGTGATGCCGGCTCGGTCCATCGGCACGAGAAACAGCGTGATTCGCTGCGCTGCGGGTGCTTCGGGTGCGGTAGCGGCCGCGAGCACGCACCACTGCGCCATCGTCGCGTACGACGTCCAGACCTTCTGGCCGCTGACCAGCCAACCGTCGGCGTCGGCCACCGCGCGGGTGCGGAGCGAGGCCAGGTCGGAGCCCGCCTCCGGTTCGCTGAACCCTTGGCACCAGATGACCTCACCCGCGGCGATCGCCGGCAGGTGCTGGGCGCGCTGCTCCGCCGTACCGTGGCGCATCAGCGCCGGGCCCACCCAGTTGAGACCCATGTACTGCGGACCGCGCGGCTCGTGGTGCGCCCACATCTCCTCGCGCACGACGGTCTGCTCCCACACCGACGCGCCGCCGCCGCCCCACTCGGGCGGCCAGGCGAGGGCGAGGAGCCCCTCCGCCGCAAGGGTCTTGCAGAACCGTTGGGTGAGTGCGAGGTCGTCCGGGTCGTCGGTGAACGCCCCGAGGAAGTCGGCCGGGACCTGCTCGGCGATGAGCCGGCGCAGCCGCACGCGCAGCTCGGCTGCGCTCTCCCCCAGGTCGTAGTCCACGGCCGGCCCCCTAGGCCTCAGCGGAGACGAGGCGGTCGGCGGCGAGCGCGCGCAGCTCGGCGTGCTGCACCTTCTCGGTGCCGGTGGTGGGCAGCTCGGAGGCGTCGAAGAACAGCACGCGGCGCGGGACCTTGAAGCTCGACAGGTGCTCGCGGACGTAGCTGCGGATGCCGTCCTCGTCGAGCGTGGCCTCGGGGCGCGGCACCACGCACGCGACCACGACCTCCCCGAGCAGCGGGTCGGGCACGCCGACCACGGCCGCGGACAGCAGCCCGGGGTGCTTGGCGAGCACGGTCTCGACCTCGACCGGCGAGACGTTCGCGCCCGCTGTTTTGATCATCTCGGTGGCGCGGCCCGTCCAGTGCAGCAGACCGCGGTCGTCGACGTACCCGGTGTCGCCGGTGTGGAAGAAGCCATCACTGTCGAAGCACGCTTCCGGCGGCAGGCCCAGGTAGCCGCGCATGAGAGTGGTCCCCTTGACGAGGATCTCTCCCTCCTGCCCCGGACCGAGCAGCGCGCGCGTCTCCGGGTCGAGGATGCGCATCACGTTGCCCGGCAGCAGGAAGCCGTTGGAGTCGTCGACGACGTCGGCACCGGCGTCGACCGCCGCCGAGGTGACGAGGGTGAAGGTCTCGCTCATCCCGTAGCCCGCCCGCGACGTGCCCAGCCCCACCTCGCCCCCGGTGCCCGGGCGGAAGCGCCCGTGGTCGTTGCGGACCTTGGAGATGTCGTAGGACAGGTTGTTCGGGCAGTCGCGCAGCTGCGCCGCCTGGTGCGGCCAGGCGTGCACGATCGTGACCTGCTCGTCCTGGATGGTGCGAAGCGCCTCCTCCGGCTCGAAGGTCTCGGTGGCCACGACGCACGCCCCGGCCGCGAGGCTCGAGCCCATCACCATCGCGAAGCCGGCAGTCCAGAAGTAGGGCATCACGCTGTACACCCGGTCGCCGGGCACGAGCCGCTGCCGGCTCGCGAAGCGCCAGGACTGCAGGGCCGCCGAGCGGTGCGCGTGCAGGATCCCCTTCGGCCGCTCGGTGGTGCCCGACGTGTAGATCACGATGCCGTCGTCGGCCGGCGTGACCGCCTCGGCGGCGGCGTCGAGGACGTCGTCCGGCACGATCTCGCCGAGCTCGAGCAGCTCGTCGAGCGGGATGCACGCACCCCGTGGCTGCTCGGTGGCGATGTCGACGACCTGTCGCAGGTAGGGCCAGCGGGCGGTGACCAGCGGTGACGCGGGCCCGTCGAGCAGCCCGCCGCAGTCCTTGGCGAGGACCTCGAGCGGCGACCGCCCGAAACCACCTTGTACGACGAGCACCGCCACCCCGGAGTGCGCGAGCAGCTGGTCGAGCTCTTCCGGGGCCGCGAAGGTGCTCAGCGGCACCAGCACGCCGCCTGCCATGGCGGTGCCGAAGGCGGCGGCCAGCCACTCGGCCCGGTTCGGCAGCATCAGCCCCACGCGGGTGCCCCGACCGACCCCGGACGCCAGCAACCCCTTGGCCCAGCGGCGCGACTCGGCCCACAGCTCGTCGTACGTCCAGCGCACGGCAAGCCCGTCGGAGGCCAGCGCCACCACCGCGTCACGCGGCCCGTGCGCGGCCTGCGCCTGCGCGAGCAGCCCGCCGATGGTGAGGGCGCCGATGCCCTCCTCGCTCTCGGCCGGCGGTCCGCTGAAGGTGGTCAACGGACGAGCTCCACCTCGACGGTGCCGCTGGCGAGCACGTTGCCGTCCTGGTTGGTGAGTGTCACCTTCACCACCGCCAGGGGCACGCCGAGCAAGGGCTCCTCACGCAGCTCGAGCACCTCGCCGTCGACGAGCGTGACGTCGTCCTCGAACGGCGGGAAGCGGTACTGCACCTTCGAGTGGCGGACGAAGCCGCGTGCGCCGGCCCAGTACGCGACGGAGTCGAGCACCCAGGCGCCCATCGAGGCGCCGTACCCGTAGCCGCGGGGCATCCCGATCAGCCTGGCGTGCTCGGGGTCGGTGTGCCCGCGGGACGGGCCGCGGTAGAGCCCGTCGTTGCGACCGGGGTCGAGCTCGATGTCTGCGATCTCACCGGAGGCCATCTCCTCCAGCCAGCCGGCCTCCTTGATGTTGTCGGAGACCACGTTGGGCCGCGAGCCCCACACGGTGAACGGGAAGGAGCGCCACTCCGTGGCGAACGTCGCGATGCTGTGGGGGCCGATGGGCCGCGTGACCAGGCGTTCCCCCACGGCGACGTCCGCGGCGCGGCGCCCGTCCCCGCCGTACCCCGTCGTGATCCAGAGGTCGACCTGCTTGTCGAGGTCGTTGCGCGCCTCGGCCGTCCAGTGGGGGCGTACGTCCTCGAAGAAGCCGAGCTCCCGGGCGCGCTGCGGGCGGTAGCGGATCGACG
>JBKOVB010000102.1:0-1736 GCA_046723735.1 Actinomycetota bacterium
GAGTCGGGACATGGCTGTCCGCGCCAGCCGTGACGATCTCTGGCCGTTCACATCAGCTGCAGCCGCTGGTGGAGCCGCAGCCCTCGCAGACGTAGCAGCTACCGGCCGGGCGCATCTTCGTCCCGCAGGTCATGCACAGCGGCGCGTCGGCGCTCGTCCCCTGCAGCGCCTCGAGCAGCTCGGTCGAGGAGCCGACCTTCGGGGCGTCCACGTGCACGGCGGTCTCGACGGGCACCGACTGGGCGAGCCCCTCGACGTCGACGTCCTCAGCAGCAACAGCCGGGGCGCCGTAGGAGGACGCCACCGTGGCCGCGCGCTCCTCGGCGGTGAAGATGCCGAGCTCCGAGCGCACGTCGTACGGCAGGTAGTCGAGCGCCAGGCGACGGAACAGGTAGTCCATGACGGACTGCGCCATCCGCACGTCGGCGTCGTCGGTGAGGCCGGCCGGGTCGAAGCGCATGTTGATGTACTTCGACACGAACGCCTCGAGCGGCACGCCGTACTGCAGGCCGATGCTGATCGAGATCGAGAACGCATCCATCACGCCGGCCAGGGTCGAGCCCTGCTTCGACATCTTGATGAAGACCTCGCCGACACTGCCGTCCTCGTACTCGCCGGCCGTCATGTACCCCTCGGCCCCGGCGACGGAGAACGAGATGGTCTTGGAGTTGCGGCGCTTCGGCAGCCGGCGCCGGGTCGGCTTGCCGGCCGGCACCAGCTCGTCGGAGCCGGCGCCCTTCTCCGAGTCCTTCTTGCTCTGCAGCGGCTGGCCGACCTTGGAGTTGTTGCGGTAGATCGCGAGCGCCTTGAGGCCCATCTTCCAGCCCTGGAAGTAGACGTCCTCGACGTCCTCGACCGTGGCCTCAGCCGGCAGGTTCACCGTCTTCGAGAGCGCACCGGACACGAACGGCTGGATCGCCGCCATCATCCGCACGTGGCCCATCGGGGAGATGGACCGCTCGCCCATCGCGCAGTCGAACACCTCGTAGTGCTCGGGCCGCAGCCCGGGCGCGTCGATCACGTTGCCGTGCTCGGCGATGTGCTCGACGATCGCCTCGACCTGCTCCTGCTGGTAGCCCAGCGCCTGCAGCGCCCGCGGCACGGTGCCGTTGACGATCTGCATCGACGCGCCGCCGACCAGCTTCTTGAACTTCACCAGCGCCAGGTCCGGCTCGAGCCCGGTGGTGTCGCAGTCCATCATCAGCCCGATCGTGCCGGTGGGCGCGATGACCGAGGCCTGCGCGTTACGCCAGCCGTTCTTCTCGCCGATCGCGAGGCACTCGGTCCACGCCTTGTGCGCCTCGTGCAGGATCCGCGCGTCGTCGGCGCCGACCACCCGGACGCTGTCGTTGGCCGCGGCGTGCTTGCGCATGACGCGCTTGTGCGCCTCGGCGTTCTTGGCGTAGCCGTTGTACGGCCCGACGATCCCGGCCAGCTCCGCCGACCGCTTGTACGCCGTGCCGGTCATCAGCGAGGTGATCGCCGCCGCGAGCGTCCGGCCGCCCTCGGAGTCGTAGGCGTGCCCGGTCGCCATCAGTAGCGCGCCCAGGTTGGCGTACCCGATGCCGAGCTGGCGGAAGTTGCGGGTGGTCTCGCCGATCGGCTCGGTCGGGAAGTCCGCGAAGCAGATGGAGATGTCCATCGCGGTGATGATGAGCTCCACCGACTTCGCGAACAGCTTCGCGTCGAAGGTGCCGTCCTCGCGCAGGAACGTCAGGAGGTTCAGCGACGCCAGG
>JBKOVB010000092.1:0-13875 GCA_046723735.1 Actinomycetota bacterium
GCACCTACCCTCACCGGGTGCCAGCGGGCCGACGACGGATGTCAGCCTGGGCCGACAACCTCGCGCAGCCACTCCTCGTTGTTCTTAGCCCATGCGGCGAGCGCTTCCCTGAGCGGGACCAGTTCAGCTTCAGGATCTTGAAGCATGGCGCCGAGGATCGCGGCCGCGAGCACGAGGAAGTCTGATCCCCGGACCTTGCGCCCGTCCCCCTCGATGTCGTGTGCGGTTTCCAGCGCGCCGAGGGCGGTTTCGACATCGATCCGGAAGTTTGCAGCAAGTCGCGGCTGTACTGCTGCTGCGATGGAACGAAGGTCCTGATCCGTCGGCCGACGATCTAAGGCCAGCAAGATGGCCCCTTTGAGAAGAAACCTCGCGTAGAGGGAAGCCGTGCTTATTTCGGCGAGGGTCATCTCACGGGCAGCTCGCCTCCCGGCGGCCGCGTACGCCTGCGCGTCGCCCCGATGGGTCGCAAGGACCAACTCCAAGAGAAGTCGCCAGCTTTCCGCGCGCAAGCCGTCGGGAGTGCGGTCCACGAAGTCATCGACTGACAGGTCGGATGCGCGTGACCGGCTGCCTTTGCGACCAAGTCGGGTCGCGGCCCTCTTGACCACTCTTCCGAAGCTGCCCCGAGTCCTGAGCAACCTCGCCGCACCAACAGCCACGGTGCACATCGCCAACTCAAGAAGCAGCGCGATCACTCCCTGGCTGGACACCTCGGCAGGCTAGCGCCGAGGCATTCGGTGACGCCGCCTATCGTCGCCCTCGACTAGCACGCCACGTCACGTGACACTCCCTGGCCGCCTGCGCCAGGGACGGCGGGGATGTGGGCGGGGAGGCGCGCGCCGCCGGTGACGTTTCCGCGGAAACGTCGCACGTCAGCGGGAGCCCACCAGCTCCCGGGCCCGCGCTAGGTCGCGTCGGAAGACGAGCACCTCGTGGTCGCGACCGAGCGAGGCGCGCACGCCCTGCGCCACGAGCAGGTCGCGCAGCATCCGGGCGTCGAGGTCCGTGGGTGCCGTCATGACCGGCACGAGAAGGCCGTAGTCGGCCTCGCCGGGCGGCTCACGTCGTACGGCGGTGTGGGTCGGGCTGAAGACCCAACGGCAGATCACCGCGATGAACGCCATGGCGGCGATCGCGATCAACATCTCAGCTGGGGTGGCCCCGGGCACCCGGTCAGTATCTCCCGCCCGGCGTGGCGCCTCCACCTCACGGGTAAGAGGCGTCAGGCTCGGGGGCAACCGAACGGGGCCGTGGTGCGTCTTCCCCATGACGTCCGCGCACGGCGTCGCAAGGAGGACTCGTACGTGATCGAGCAGCAGAACCAGCTGACCCTCTCGGGGCGGCTCGACGTGCACGCCGCCGCGGACGTCCGGCTGGCTCTGGCCGACGCGGTCGACGGGGGCGAGGGAGAGCTGGTCGTCCACCTCGGCGCCCTCGAGGCCGTCGACGCGACCGGGCTGGGGGTGCTCGTCGGCGCCCACCGCCGGGCGCAGCGCCTCGGCCGCACCCTCGTCCTCACCGACGTCCCGGAGCAGGTCGGGCGGCTGCTGCTGCTGACCCGGCTCGACAAGGTTCTCCAGACCCGGCGCAGCCCGGACTAGCAGTCCACAGATCGGCGTACGGCGGCCGACGGGCCGGCGGCGGAGGGCAGGGTTCCTCCCTTCCGACCCCTCAGGCCCTCGGAGGCTCCTTTGCGCCGTCTGCTCCTGCTCGTCCCGCTGCTGCTCGCCACCCCCGCCCTCGCCACGACGTCCGTCCAGAGCTCCGCGCCATGGGGCCTGGACCGCGTCGACCAGCGGGCGCTCCCGCTGGACGGCACCTACCACTGGTCCGCGGACGGTCGCGGCGTGACCGTGTACGTCGTCGACACCGGCGTCCGGCTCTCGACCACCGACTTCGGGGGCCGGGCGGTGACCGGCGTCGACGAGGTGGACGGCGGTGCCGCGACCGACTGCAACGGCCACGGGACGCACGTCGCCGGTCTCATCGGCGGCGCGCGGTACGGCGTCGCCAAACGCGTCCGCCTCGTGGCAGTGCGTGTGCTCGACTGCAACGGGCGCGGGAGCACCACGACCGTGCAGCGCGGCCTGGAGTGGGTCATCGCGAACCACCAGGCCGGACAGCCCGCGGTCGCCAACCTCAGCCTGGGCGGTGCGCCGTCGACCATGCTCGACGCCGAGGTGCGCAAGCTCGTCGACGACGGCGTCGCGGTGGTCGTCGCCGCGGGCAACGGGGGCCCCTCCGGCCAGGCCGTGGACGCCTGCACCACCTCGCCGGCCCGCACGAAGATCGCGATCACGGTGAGCGCCACCGACCGCACGGACACCAAGCCGGCCTGGGCCAACGTCGGCAGCTGCGTCGACCTGTTCGCCCCGGGCGTGAACGTGACCTCCGACTGGTACACCGGCGACACGGCGACGAGGACGCTGTCCGGCACCTCCATGGCGGCGCCCGCCGTGGCGGGAGTGGCCGCAGCCTGGTGGTCGACGCACCCGACGGCGACCCCGGTGCAGGTGCGGGCCGCGGTGGTGCGGGCCGCGACCACCGGGGTGGTGACCGGCCACGGCACGGCGCCGGACCGGCTGCTCCACACCACCGGCTGATGACATCCGAGTAAGAGATCTCACAGCCGCTCCCAGCGGCCGGTGGGCGCCCTCTCGTTACGCTCGATCGAGCCTGACGAGAGGGTGCTCCCATGACCGACCGCGACAAGCCCTGGGTGATGCGGACCTACGCCGGGCACAGCACGCCGGCGAAGAGCAACGAGCTCTACCGCACCAACCTGGCCAAGGGCCAGACGGGCCTCTCGGTCGCGTTCGACCTGCCCACGCAGACCGGCTACGACCCCGACAGCGAGCTCGCCCGCGGCGAGGTCGGCAAGGTCGGCGTGCCGGTGAGCCACCTCGGTGACATGCGGGCGCTGTTCGACGGCATCCCGCTCGCCGAGATGAACACCTCGATGACGATCAACGCCACCGCGATGTGGCTGCTGGCGCTCTACCAGACCGTGGCCGAGGAGCAGGGCGCCGACCCGGTCGTGCTCCAGGGCACCACGCAGAACGACATCATCAAGGAGTACCTGTCCCGGGGGACCTACGTGTTCCCGCCCGGGCCGTCGCTGCGCCTGATCACCGACATGGTCGCGTACACGGTGACGGCGATCCCGAAGTGGAACCCGATCAACATCTGCAGCTACCACCTGCAGGAGGCCGGGGCCACCCCGGTCGAGGAGATCGCCTACGCGCTGTCCACCGCGATCGCGGTCCTCGATGCCGTGAAGGCGTCCGGCCAGGTGCCGGGGGAGCGCTTCGGGGAGGTGTGCGCCCGCATCTCCTTCTTCGTGAACGCCGGCGTGCGGTTCGTGGAGGAGATGTGCAAGATGCGCGCCTTCACGCTGCTGTGGGACCACCTCCTGCAGGAGCGGTACGGCGTGCAGGACCCCAAGCACCGACGCTTCCGGTACGGCGTGCAGGTCAACTCCCTCGGCCTCACCGAGGCGCAGCCCGAGAACAACGTGCAGCGGATCGTGCTCGAGATGCTCGGCGTGACGCTGTCGAAGGACGCCCGGGCCCGCGCCATCCAGCTGCCCGCGTGGAACGAGGCGCTCGGCTTGCCGCGGCCCTGGGACCAGCAGTGGTCGCTGCGGCTGCAGCAGGTGCTCGCCTACGAGACGGACCTGCTCGAGTACGACGACCTGTTCGAGGGCTCGGTCGTCGTCGAGCGCAAGGTGTCCGAGCTGTGCGCCGAGGTGCAGGCCGAGATCGACAAGATCCAGGGCATGGGCGGCGCGATCGAGGCCGTGGAGTACATGAAGACCCAGCTCGTGGCCTCGCACGCCGAGCGACGGCGCCGGATCGAGGCGGGCGAGGACGTCGTCGTGGGCGTCAACGCCTTCACGACCACCGAGCCCAACCCGCTGCTTGCTGACGCCGAGGGTGCGATCCTCACCGTCGACCCGGCGGTCGAGCAGCACGCCATCGAGGCGATCACGCAGTGGCGGGCTGCCCGCGACGCCGGCGCGGTGGACGAGGCGCTGCGGGCGCTGCGCGACGCGGCCAAGACGGACGCGAACCTCATGGAGGCCACCCTCGCGTGCGCGCGGGCCGGGGTGACCACCGGCGAGTGGGCCGGGGCGCTGCGCGAGGTGTTCGGCGAGTACCGCGCGCCCACCGGCGTGGCCGGGGCCGTCGCCCGGGGTGACGCCGGCATAGCGATCGCGGCGGTGCGAGAGCGGGTGCGGGCCACCGGCGAGGAGCTGGGCTCGCGGCTGCGCTTCCTCGTCGGCAAGCCCGGGCTCGACGGGCACTCGAACGGCGCCGAGCAGATCGCCGTACGCGGCCGGGACGTCGGCTTCGAGGTCGTCTACCAGGGCATCCGGCTGACCCCGCAGCAGATCGTGGCCGCGGCGGTCGAGGAGGACGTGCACGTCATCGGCCTGTCGATCCTGTCGGGGTCGCACATGGCGGCAGTGCCTGCCGTGCTGGAGGGGCTTCGGGCCGCGGGCGCGGGCGACGTGCCCGTCGTGGTCGGCGGGATCATCCCGGAGGCGGACGCCGCGCGGTTGCGGGAGCAGGGCGTTGCGGCCGTCTTCACGCCCAAGGACTACGACCTGACGGCGGTCATGGACGACATCGTGGACGTGGTCCGCCAGGCTCACGGCCTGACGTAGCGCTCTGGCTGATCCCTGCCTGCGCTGCCAGGGAGCTAGGTGCGGCAGGCACCTGTGTGCAGCAGACACCTAGCACGCGTCACTTACGCCTGCGTTTCCGGCCTTGTTACACACAGGCCCGAGACCGGTGCGCCTTGCGGCGGGTTCGACGCGTGTGAGAGGGCGGCGACATGGCGGCGACAGCGACGGCGAAAGCGGACCCTACGGACCTGACGATCCACCTCCTCTGGATCAACTGCGGGCTCTCGTGCGACGGCGACTCCGTCGCGCTCACGACGGCGACGCAGCCCAGCATCGAGGAGATCGTGCTCGGCGCCCTGCCCGGGCTGCCGAAGCTGGCGGTGCACTGGCCGCTGATCGACTTCGAGTGCGGTCCGGTCGAGGGCGCGGACACGTTCATCGAGTGGTTCTTCAAGGCGGACCGCGGCGAGATTGACCCGTTCGTGCTCGTCGTGGAGGGCTCGATCCCCAACGAGGAGATCGACGGCGCGGGCTACTTCACCGGCTTCGGCCGCAACCCCGACACCGGCCAGCCGATCACCGTCAACGAGTGGCTCGACCGGCTGGCACCGAAGGCGCTCGCCATCGTCGCGGCCGGCACGTGCGCGACGTACGGCGGCATTCACGCGATGGCCGGCAACCCGACCGGTGCCATGGGCGTGCCCGACTACCTCGGCTGGGACTGGACGTCCAAGGCGGGGCTGCCCATCGTGTGCGTGCCCGGCTGCCCGGTGCACCCGGACAACCTGTCCGAGACGCTGCTCTACCTGCTCTACCAGGCCACCGGCCAGGCGCCGATGATCCCGCTCGACGAGGCGTTGCGGCCGCGCTGGCTGTTCGGGCAGACGGTGCACGAGGGCTGCGACCGCGCGGGCTACTACGAGCAGGGCGACTTCGCCAAGGAGTACGGCTCCCCGAAGTGCCTCGTGAAGCTGGGCTGCTGGGGGCCCGTCGTGAAGTGCAACGTCCCCAAGCGCGGGTGGGTCAACGGCATCGGCGGGTGCCCGAACGTAGGCGGCATCTGCATCGCGTGCACCATGCCTGGCTTCCCGGACAAGTTCATGCCGTTCATGGATGAGCCGCCCGGGAGCAAGGTGTCGACGCTCGCGACCTCCGGCTTCTACGGGCCGGTCATCCGCAAGCTCCGCAGCATCACCCTCACCACGGTCGACAAGGAGCCGTCGTGGCGGCACAAGGGCAAGGAGCTCGCCACGGGCTACCGACCGAGCTGGTGACCGTACCTCCTCCACCCGTCCACGACTGAGCGAGAGGCGTCGCGACCATGGCGACCACCACCGAACAGCCACTGCACGCGATCGCGGAGGAGAGGGAGGCCGACGTCGTCGAGATGGCGTGGGACCCCATCACCCGCATCGTCGGGAGCCTCGGGATCTACGCCAGCGTCGACTTCAAGCAGAAGGTCGTGCACGAGTGCCACAGCACCTCGTCGGTCTTCCGCGGCTACAGCATCTTCATGAAGGGCAAGGACCCGCGCGACGCGCACTTCATCACCAGCCGCATCTGCGGGATCTGCGGGGACAACCACGCGACCTGCTCGGTCTACAACCAGAACATGGCCTACGGCATCGCGCCGCCGCACCTGGGTGAGTGGATCATCAACCTGGGCGAGTCCGCGGAGTACATGTTCGACCACAACATCTTCCAGGAGAACCTGGTCGGCGTGGACTACTGCGAGCGCATGGTCCGCGAGACCAACCCGGGTGTGCTCGCGCTGGCCGAGAAGACGCAGGCACCGCACGCGGGGCAGCACGGGTACCGCACGATCGCCGACATCATGCGGGCGCTCAACCCCATCGAGGGCGAGTTCTACCGCGAGGCCCTGGCGATGAGCCGTACGACGCGCGAGATGTTCTGCCTGATGGAGGGCCGGCACGTCCACCCGTCGACGCTGTACCCCGGTGGGGTCGGCACGGTCGCGACCGTCCAGCTGTTCACGGACTACCTCACCCGGCTCTCGCGGTACGCCGAGTTCATGAAGCGCGTCGTGCCACTGCACGACGACCTCTTCGACTTCTTCTACCAGGCCCTGCCGGGCTACGAGCACGTCGGTGAGCGCCGCATCCTGCTCGGCTGCTGGGGCAGCCTGAACGACCCCGACCACTGCAACTTCAAGTACGAGGACATGACCGACTGGGGTCGCAAGATGTTCGTGACCCCGGGCGTGATCGTGGACGGCAAGCTCGTCACCACCGACCTGGTCGACATCAACCTCGGCATCCGCATCCTGCTGGGTAGCTCCTACTACGAGGACTGGGTCGACCAGGAGGTGTTCGTCACCGAGGACCCGCTCGGTAACCCGGTCGACCGCCGGCACCCCTGGAACCAGCACACGATCCCGCGGCCGCAGGCCCGCGACTTCCACGGCAAGTACAGCTGGGTGATGTCGCCCCGCTGGTACGACGGCAACGACCACCTGGCGCTCGACACCGGCGGCGGCCCCATCGCCCGCCTCTGGGCGACTGCGCTGGCGGGCCTCGTGGACACCGGCTACGTGCGCAGCACCGGGCGCAGCGTCGTCATCAACCTGCCGCGGACCGCGACCAAGCCCGAGGCGACGTTCGAGTGGAAGATCCCGCAGTGGAGCAACGCCATCGAGCGCAACCGGGCCCGCACCTACTTCCAGGCCTACGTCGCTGCCATGGCCTACCACTTCGTGGAGAAGGCGCTCGACGAGATCCGGGCCGGGCGGACAGAGACCTGGACGCCGTTCACGGTGCCCGAGAACGCCATCAGCTGCGGCTTCACCGAGGCGGTGCGGGGCGTCCTCTCGCACCACATGGTCATCCGTGACGGCAAGATCGCGAACTACCACCCGTACCCGCCGACCCCGTGGAACGGCAGCGTGCGCGACGTCTACGGCACGCCGGGCCCCTACGAGGACGCAGTGCAGAACACGCCGATCTTCGAGGAGAACCCGAAGGAGAGCTTCAAGGGCATCGACATCATGCGCGCGGTCCGCAGCTTCGACCCCTGCCTGCCGTGCGGCGTGCACATGTACCTCGGCGACGGGCACGAGCTGCAGAAGGTGCACACCCCTGTTGGGCTGGACGCCTCCCTCGGGGGCTGAGGGACGGTGACCGAGCTCGCCACCGCGGCCCAGCGCGTCGAGAGCCTGCTGCAGGCCCTGGGCGCGGAGGACTCGCACGTGGCCGCCACGGCGGAGGAGCTCGTCCGCGCGCTGTCCGAGATGTACGGCGAAGGGCTGGCGCGCCTGGTCGCCTGCCTCGACGAGGACGTGGTGCGGGAGGCCGCGCAGGACGAGCTCGTCGGCGGGCTGCTGGTGCTGCACGACCTGCACCCCGACGACCTGCCGACCCGCGTCCTCGCCGCGCTGGAGCGGGTGCGTCCCGCGCTCGGCGCGCACGCCGGGGACGTGGAGCTGCTCGGCTTCGACGAGGCCGAGCAGGGCGTGGTGGTGCGACTGCGGCTCGCGGGCAGCTGCCATGGCTGCCCGTCGTCGCAGGTCACCGTGCATCAGGCCATCGAGCGGGCCGTTCTCTCCGCCGCCCCGGAGGTGGTGCGGCTCGAGGTGGACGGCACCGAGAGGTCCGAGCCCCAGCTGCTGCAGATCCAGCCTCGTCCGTCGTACGCCGCAGACGGCTCCGAGTGCCCCGCGGTGGTCGGAGCGGCCGGATGACCGGCGTACCGGCGGACAGCCTGCCCGAAGGACTGGTCCGCGTGCTGCGGCGGCCCCGCCCGACGCCGGTGCCGGGGGAGCGCTGCGAGCTGTGCGAAGAGCTGCTGGACGAGGGGCACCCGCACGTCGTCGACCTGAGCAGCCGCAGTCTCATGTGCTGCTGCCGGGCGTGCGGCCTGCTCTTCACCGAGCCGGGAGCTGCCCGTGGGCGCTACCGCACCGTGCCGGACCGCTGGCTCCACGACCCGGCCCTGACCCTCACGCCGGAGGACTGGGCGCGGTTCCAGATCCCCGTGCGGCTCGCCTTCTTCTTCGTGAACTCGGTGCTCGACCGGGTCGTCGCCCTCTACCCGGGACCGGGCGGGGCGACGGAGAGCGAGCTCGCGCTGGACGCCTGGGACGACCTGCTCGCCGGCAGCGCCCTGGCCCGCGAGCTCACGCCCGACGTGGAGGCGCTGCTCGTCGACGGCGACGGGCCGTCCTGCCACCTGGTGCCGGTGGACGCCTGCTACGAGCTGGTCGGCCGGCTCCGCACGTGCTGGGTCGGGTTCGAGGGCGGCCAGGAGGCACGGGACGAGCTGCAGCGGTTCATGGCGAGGGTGGACGAGCGCTCGCGTGCTGTCCCGGCCCGGACGGGATGACCGTGGTCGACCTCGTGTTCACCTGCACCGGCGCCCGGCCGGCGACCTGGGCGACGCCCACGATGCTGCTCGACCTCGAGATCGCCGAGGGGTCGGGGCGCCCGGTCTACGGCATCCGGCTGCAGTGCCAGATCCGGGTCGAGCCGGTGCGCCGCCGCTACACGCCGGACGAGGAGGAGGCGCTGCTCGACCTGTTCGGCGAGCCCGTCCGTTGGGGCGACACCCTCAAGCCGATCCAGGTGTGCAGCGTCTCGACGATGGTCCCGAGCTTTACCGGGCGCGTGACCCACGAGCTGCCCGTGCCCTGCACCTACGACACCGAGGTCGCGGCCGCCAAGTACCTCCGGGCGCTGGGAGGCGGGGAGATCCCCTTGCTGCTTCTGTTTTCGGGCAGCGTGTTCTACCGGGGGGACGAGGGACTGCAGGTCGAGCAGGTGCCGTGGGACTGCGAGGTGGCGTTCCGGCTGCCGGTGGTCACCTGGCAGGCGCTGATGGAGGCGCACTTCCCCGGCACCGGGTGGCTGCGGGTCAACCGTGACACGCTTGCTGAGCTCGAGCGCTTCCGTCGTACACGGATGCTGCCGAGCTGGGAGGCGACGTTCGCCGAGCTGCTCGCAGGGGCGAGGACGCCGTGACCGCCACCGCCGAGCTGCTGCGCGACGCGCGGGCGGTCGCGGACGCGGTGCTGCTCGAGGGCTACGTGCTCTACCCCTACCGCGCGTCGGCGGCGAAGAACCGCTACCGCTGGCAGTTCGGGGTGCTCTTCCCGCCGAGCTGGGCACAGGCGCACGCCGAGCACGCCGCGTCCCGCACCGAGTGCCTCGTGGACCCCGGCCACGACGACACGCTGACCGTCGAGGCGCGGTTCCTCCACGTCGTACGCCGGGAGGTGCACGCCCTCACCCCGCAGGGCCTCGCCCCGGTCGAGCGCCTGGACAGCGGTGACGCGGTGCACGTGCCGTGGGACGAGGGCAGCACCGAGCAGGTCGAGGTGAAGGTGCCGTTGTCGGTGGTGCTGCACGGCGAGCAGGTCCTCGACGTGGAGGTTCCGGGCAGCCGCTCGACGGAGGACGTAGTCGGCGGACAGCTGGTCCGCGAGGCCCGCCCGCTCGTCCTGCGGCTCCGGCTGTCCGCCGTACGGCTCGACGGGCCCTACGGCGTGGTGCGGCTGCGGGTCGACCTGGAGAACCTGGCTGACGTCCCCGCCACCGCGTCGCGGGAGGAGGCGTTGCCCGCCGCGCTGGTGGCGGCGCACCTCGTGCTGGGGCTGAGCGACGGCGCGTTCCTGTCGCTGGCGGGTCCGCCCGAGTGGGCCCGCCCCGCCGCCGCGACGTGCGTCAACGAGCACACCTGGCCCGTGGTGGTCGGCGGCACGGACCGCTCGCCGGTCGTGCTGTCGTCGCCGATCATCCTCGACGACGACCCGCGGCTCGCGCCGGAGACCAGCACCGTGCTCTACGACGCCACCGAGATCGACGAGATCCTGACACTGCGGACCCTCACGCTCACGGACGAGGAGCGGCGCGAGGCCCGCGGCACGGACCCTCGCGCCGCGGAGGTCGTGGACCAGGTCGACCACCTGCCGCCGGAGCTGCTGGAGCGCCTGCACGGTGCCATCCGCTCGCTGCGCCCCGTCCCCGCCGGCGCGCTGCCCGAGCCGGAGGCGGCTCCGCCGCTGCAGCCCTGGTGGGACCCGGACGCCGTCGACCCGGTCGACCCGGAGCACGACAGCGTGGAGGTCAGGGGTGTGCCGGTGAGCAGAGGCAGCCGGGTCGTGCTGCGTCCTGGGGTGCGCGCCACGGACGCCCAGGACCTGTTCCTCGTGGACCGCAGCGCCACGGTGCAGGCCGTGGTGCACGACGTCGACGGCGGCGTGCACGTCGCGGTGACCGTCGACGACGACCCGTTGGCCGAGGTTCAGGCGGCGCACGGCCGCTACCGCTACTTCCGCCCCGACGAGCTCGAGGTGCGGCCATGACCAAGACCTTGGTAGCCGGCATCGGCAACATGTTCTACCGCGACGACGGGTTCGGCAGCGCTGTCGCCCAGGACCTGCTGCGCCGGCCCCTGCCGCAGGGCGTCGAGGTGCTCGACGTGGGGATCCGGGGCGTGCACCTCGCTTACCAGCTGCTGGACGGCTACCAGACCCTTGTCCTGGTGGACACGACCCGGCGCGGCGAGCCGCCCGGCACCGTGACCGTCCTCGAGACGACCCTCGACGCGCACGCTGCGGGACAAAGCGCTCCCGTCGACGCGCACGCGATGGGCCCCGACGCCGTGCTGCGCCTGCTCGCGGGGCTCGCGCCGGCGCTGGGTGCGGCGGTGGACCGGGTGCTGGTCGTGGGCTGCGAGCCAGCCGACGTGCACGACGGGATCGGCCTGTCCGACCCGGTCGAGGCGGCTGTGCCCGTCGCCGTGAGCACGGTGCTCGACCTGGTCGCCGAGGAGGCGTGATGCACGAGGTAGGGCTCTGCGAGGACGTGCTCGAGGCTGTGCTCCGCCGGGCGCAGGGGCGCACGGTGACGCGGATCCGGCTGCGGGTCGGCACCAGCCACCACGTCTCGGAGGAGCTGTTCGACCAGACGTTCCCGCTCGTCGCGGCCGGCACGGAGGCCGCGGATGCGGACGTCGACGTCGTCGTCGTGGACGGCGACGAGCTGGTGCTGGAGTCCATCGCTGTCGCTGCGAGCGGCTGAGGAGGCTGCGTCATGTGCCTGGGCATCCCTGGCGAGCTCGTGGAGCTCCGCGACGACGACCTCGCACGGGTCGACGTTGCCGGCGTGCGGCGCCTGGTCAACGTCGGGCTGCTCGAGGGCCAGCCGCTCGCGCCCGGCGACTGGGTCCTCATCCACGTCGGCTTCGCGCTCTCCAAGATCGACGAGGAGGAGGCGCAGGCCGCGATGGCCTTCCTGGAAGGGATCGGCCAGGCCTACGACGACGAGATCCGGGCTCTCTCCGAGTCCCACCTCGGCTGACCCTGCGAGGAGGTCCCATGAGGTATGTCGACGAGTTCCGCGACTCCGACACGGCGCAGGCCGTCGCAGCTCAGATCGCGGCACTGTGTGAGCCTGGGCGGCACTACGCCTTCATGGAGGTGTGCGGTGGGCACACCCACACGATCTACAAGCACGGCCTGGAGGACTACCTCCCGGAGGCAGTGTCGCTGGTGCACGGACCGGGGTGCCCGGTCTGCGTCATCCCGATGGGCCGGGTCGACGACGCCATCTCCATCGCGGAGCAGCCGGACGTCATCCTGACGAGCTTCGGCGACATGCTGCGGGTGCCGGGCGGCCGTGGGTCCTTCCTCGACGCCAAGGCGGCCGGCGCCGACATCCGCATGGTCTACTCACCGCTCGACGCGCTGAAGATCGCCAAGAGCAACCCGGAGAAGCGGGTCGTGTTCATGGCCATCGGGTTCGAGACCACCGCGCCATCCACCGCGATGACGGTGATGCGCGCGGCGGCGGACGGGGTCGACAACTTCTCGATCTTCTGCAACCACGTCACGATCATCCCTGCCATCAAGGCGATCCTGGACTCGCCGGACCTGCGGCTGGACGGCTTCCTGGGCCCCGGGCACGTGTCCACCGTCATCGGGTGTCGTCCCTACGAGTTCATCGCCCGCGACCACGGCCTGCCGCTCGTCACCGCCGGTTTCGAGCCGTCGGACATCCTCGTGTCGGTGCTCATGCTCATGCGGCAGCTTGCCGAGGGCCGCGCGGAGGTCGAGAACCAGTACTCGCGGGTGGTGCCGTGGAACGGCAACAGGCGGGCGCTGCAGGTGATCGGCGAGGTCATGGAGCTGCGGCCGTACTTCGAGTGGCGCGGCCTGGGGTTCATCACCCAGTCGGCGCTGAAGGTGCGTGACGCCTACGCCACCTTCGACGCCGAGCGGCTGTTCCAGCTCCCCGGCGTCCGGGTCGCCGACCCGAAGGCCTGCCAGTGCGGCGAGGTGCTCAAGGGCGTCCTGAAGCCCTGGGAGTGCAAGGTTTTCGGCACCGCGTGCACGCCCGAGACCCCGATCGGGACCTGCATGGTCTCCAGCGAGGGTGCCTGCGCGGCCTACTACAACTTCGGGCGCTTCAACCGCTCGCACGTCCGTGACGTGACGCTCGCAGAGACGCGCCGGTCATGACCGTCGAGCAGGCGGGCGACCAGCAGGACCGCGAGCAGCTCGTCCTCGACCGGATCGAGCGAGTACGACGGAGGCCGGCCCGCATCCGGGAGCCGCGGATCACCCTGGCGCACGGCGCCGGGGGCAAGGCCACGCACACGCTCGTCGAGGCCGTGTTCCTCGATGCGTTCCGCAACCCTGCCCTCGAGCTGCTCGAGGACGGCGCGGTGCTGCCGCTGCTGGGCGGCCGCCTGGCGTTCACCACCGACGCCTTCGTCGTCTCGCCGCTGTTCTTCCCGGGCGGCTGCATCGGCGACCTGGCGGTCAACGGGACGGTCAACGACCTGGCGATGACGGGTGCCCGGCCGGTGGCGCTGTCGGCGAGCTTCGTGCTCGAGGAGGGCTTCGACGTCGAGGAGCTCAAGCGGGTCGTGAGCGCAATGGCCGAGGCGGCGCGGGCCGCGGGTGTCGACATCGTCACCGGTGACACGAAGGTGGTGCAGCGGGGCAAGGGCGACGGTTGCTACATCACCACGGCGGGCGTGGGTGTGGTGGAGCGGCCCGGCACGCTCTCGGCGGCCGCGGCTGCGCCGGGTGACGCGGTGCTCGTGTCCGGGCCCATCGGCGACCACGGGGTCACGGTCATGCTGGCCCGCGGCGACCTCGACCTCGACGCGGACATCGCCTCCGACACCGCGCCGCTGGCCGGTCTGGCCGCAGCGCTGCTCGACGCGGTGCCGGACACCCGCGTGCTCCGCGACGCCACCCGAGGTGGCGTCGCGACCATTCT
>JBKOVB010000097.1:0-16222 GCA_046723735.1 Actinomycetota bacterium
CCGACCCGCCGTCGAGGGCGCCGGCGCGGCGGCAGCGGCCTGGCCTGCGTTCCGCACCGCGCTCGTGGCGACGGCCGCGAACCCTCTCACGATCCTTTCCTGGGCCGCGATCTTCTCCGCCGCGCCGACCGAGACCGAGCCGGCGGTGATGGTGGTCGGCGTCTTCCTGGGCAGCCTGACGTGGGTGACGGCGCTCGCGCTCGGCGTGGCCCTTTTACGGCGGGCGGTGACGCCGCGCGGGGTCCAGCTCGCCGACACCGTGGCCGGCCTGGCGCTGCTCGGGTTCGCCGTCACCCTGGCCTGGCGGACGGTCGTTTAGAGCAGCGGGCGGAGCTCCAGGGTCTGCTCCCGGTCCGGGCCGATGCCCACCGAGCTGAACGGCGCGCCGCTCATCTCCTCAAGCGCCCGGATGTAGAGCTGCGCGTTCTTCGGCAGGTCCTCGAAGCGGCGGGCGGCGGTGATGTCCTCGGTCCAGCCGTCGAAGAACTCGTAGACCGGCGTCGCGTGGTGGAACGCGGTCTGGGTCATGGGCATCTCGTCGTACCGGACGCCGTCGACCTCGTAGGCCACGCAGACGGGGATCTGCTCCCAGCCCGTCAGCACGTCGAGCTTGGTGAGGACGAAGTCGGTGACGCCGTTGACGCGCGCGGCGTAGCGGGCGATGACCGCGTCGTACCAGCCGCACCGACGCGGTCGGCCGGTGGTGGTGCCGTACTCGTGGCCGTGCGCGCGCAGCCGCTCGCCGTCCTCGTCCAGCAGCTCGGTCGGGAACGGGCCTTCGCCCACGCGGGTCGTGTAGGCCTTGATGACCGCGATGACGCGGTCGATGCGTGTCGGGGCGATGCCGCTGCCCGTGCAGGCGCCGCCGGCGGTCGCGTTGGAGGAGGTCACGAACGGGTAGGTGCCGTGGTCGACGTCGAGCAGCGTGGCCTGCCCGCCCTCGAGCAGCACGGTCTTGCCCCGGTCCAGGGCCTGGTTGAGCAGCAGCGCGGTGTCGGCCATCAGGGGGCGCACCCGGTCGACGTACGACAGCAGCTCCTCGACGACCTCGTCGACGCTGATCGCCTTGCGGTTGTAGACCTTGACGAGGACCTGGTTCTTGACCTCGAGGGCGCCCTCGACCTTCTGGCGCAGGATCTTCTCGTCGAACAGGTCCTGGACCCGGATCCCGACGCGGTTCATCTTGTCGGCGTACGTCGGGCCGATGCCACGCCCGGTTGTGCCGATCTTGCGCGAGCCGAGGAAGCGCTCGGTGACCCGGTCGAGCACGCGGTTGTACGACGCGATGACGTGGGCGTCCGCGCTGAGCAGGAGCCGGGACGTGTCGATGCCGCGCTGCTCGAGGCCCTCGATCTCCTGGAACAGCACGCCCAGGTCGACCACGACGCCGTTGGCGATGACGGGCGTGCATCCGGGCGAGAGGATGCCGCTGGGCAGCAGGTGCAGCGCGTAGGTCTCGCCACCGACGACCACGGTGTGGCCGGCGTTGTTTCCGCCGTTGAACTTGACGACGTAGTCGACCGCCCCGCCGAGCTGGTCGGTGGCCTTTCCCTTGCCCTCGTCGCCCCACTGGGCGCCGACGAGCACGAGTGCGGGCATCTGCGTTCTCCTCGGCAGTGACTCAGCAAAGCGGAAAGGCCCCCGCAAGCGCGTGGGGCCTCTTGCGAGCAGAGTCTAGTCGTATGGTCGTGGGCGTGGCGAAGATCCCTGGTCTGGACAGCGCCGTGACCGGCTTCATGGGGGTCATGCAGGCCCAGGCCGAGGCCCTCGCGGCGCTCCCCGGGGCGGTGCGCGACCTCAGCGCCGCGGTGCGCAACCTCTCCGAGGTGACGGCCGGAGCCAAGGAGACGGTGGCGACGCTGAACCGGCTGACGGCGCGGATGGACCAGGTCATGACGGAGCTGGAGGAGCCGCTCAAGGCGCTCGCCCCCGGCATGCGCACGGTCGCCACCGTGCTCGAGGACCCGGTCGTCGCGACGCTTCCCGAGACGCTGGCGCAGATCCAGCGCGACATCCTGCCGGTGCTGCGCACCATCGCTGACACCAACGAGCGGGTGGCCTTCATCGCCGGCTCGACCGAGCGGCTCGTGTCCTTCGTCGACGACACCGGCCGCACTCTGGCCGGGCTGCCCGGTGCCGCGCTGCTCTCCCGGCGGCGCCCCACGCCGAAGGCCGGCGAGGAGCCCGGCTAGCCCTCCAGCGCGGTGCGGGCAGCGGGGTCGCTGTCGTCGAGGAACGCCCGCACGCGCTCCGCCTCGTCGGTCTCCTCGATGGCCTCGGCAGCCCTGCCGAGCGCGTACAGCGACCGCAGGAACCCTTGGTTCGGCGCATGCGACCACGGCACCGGGCCGTGGCCCTTCCAGCCGTTGCGGCGCAGGGCGTCCAGGCCGCGGTGGTAGCCCACCCGGGCATACGCGTAGCTCTCGACGACGGCACCGCGCTCGAACGCGGCGTCGGCCAGGACCGCCCAGGCGGCGCTGTAGGTCGGGAACCGCGCCGCCACCTCGGCGGCGTCCACGTGCGCCTCGAGCAGCTGCCGCGCCTCGCGCTCGTCCGGGAGCAGGGTGGGGGGTGGGCCGCCCAGCAGGTCCTTGCCGGTGATGCTCATGGCGACATCCTGCCGGTACGGCGGAGCAGGTGCGCGAGGGCCTGCTCGTGGCCGGCCTGCTCGAGGAAGCGGGCCGCCACCTCGCGATGCTCCCGGTCGACGTTGCCGCCGTACTTGAGCTTGGCCTGCGCCGACTCCACGGACAGCCGCAGGCCGCGGATGGCCGGCAGTCGCGGCGCGTGCACGGCAGGGTCGGCGATCCCGGAGCCGGGCTCGAACGCGGCGACCTGCGTCCGGAGCAGGTCGAGCAGCGCCTCGCCCTCGAGCAGCTCCACGGTGCAGGTCAGCGTGACCGCGGCGTAGTAGGAGGTGGGGATGCCGAGCGCGGGGTCCTCGCCGGCCACGACCTTGGCGTACGACGGGACGTAGGCCCAGTCGCCATGCACGGAGAACAGCACCCTGGGCCGGGCAGCGACCGCCTCCAGGGCCGGGTTGGGTCGCGCCAGATGGAGCAGCACGTGCTCACCGGTCCACACGAAGTGCGTCGGCACGACGACCGGCAGGTCATCGGTCGGGCAGACCAGCGTGCCGACCTGCTGGCCGACGAGCCAGCTGCGCCACTCGTCGTCGTCGGCGGCGTCCCAGCGGTGGATCAGCACGCCTCCGACGGTAACGGGGCGTGCCAGCGCTTTGTCAGGTGACCGGCAGCGTCCAGGCGGCGTTCCAGAGCACCCTGTCGACGGTCCCCGGCTTGGTGGACAGGCCCTTCTCCGCGGCGAAGCGCGCCGCCACCCGGGCGCTGCGGGGGCCGAAGCGGCCGTCGACCTTGATGTCCCAGCCCCGCTGGCGCATGCGGGCCTGCCAGGCCCGGACGTCGGCCCGCTTGGTGTGGACCATCGCCTTGGTGAGAGGGCGGCTGAAGGTCGGCCGTCCGGAGACGATCACGCTGCGCCGGGCGCCGCGGGACGCGTGCTCGTCGGTGAGGCCGAGCCGCCGGGCGCAGGTGGGCCACGGCGACCAGCCGCGGTCAGCCTGCAGCTGACGGGCGGCCTTGTCCTGGGTGGCGGGCGAGGCCTGGTGCGGGTAGCCGGAGTAGCCGAGGCCCTGCCAGGTCCGCAGCTCGAACTGGTAGGCGCCGTAGTAGCCGTTGCCGGTGTTCGCCCGGTAGTCGTTGCCGCTCTCGCACTGGCGCAACCGCGCGAAGTCGTCCGCCGAGGCGGCCTGGGCGCTCGTCGACAGGCCCGCGCCCAGCGTCGCGGTCATGCCGCCGACCGCGAGCGTCGGGGCGGTCCTGCTGGGTTTGGCGTGGCGAGGCGTGTACGAGCGCAGCAGCGGCACGAGCCGTTCCTTCCCCCGTGATCGGCGTGGCGACTGGACAGACTAGATGAATCGGCCTAAAAGGCCTAGCCCTTGAGCCCCTCCTGCCTCCGGAGCCAGTCGTGCAGCGGCCGGCAGGCCCGCCACACGGTCGCGACCCGGTCCAGCGCCTCCCGTGTCGCAAGCCACGGCTGAACCGGCCACTGCTGGTACCCCCAGAACGCCTTGCGCCGGAGCAGCTCGATGCGAGGGTGGTCGCGGTCGTAGCCGCGCGGCGCCGTCTTGAGGCTGTCACCGCCGATCTCCAAGCCCTGCGCCCGCAGGTCCGTCAGGATCTTCTCGAGCTCGGCGCCCTGCCGGTCGTCGTCGACGGCGCGACGCACCGCGTCGAGATGAGTGCTCGAGAGCTCGTAGCCCCCGCCGCCGGCGAGCAGCCCGGCGGCGGACAGCTGCACGTAGTTCGTGCGACCACCCCCGTCCGTGCAGGTGGCGCCGATGTGCTCCTTGTACGGGCGCTTGTCCTTGCTGAACCGGACGTCGCGGTACGGGCGGAACACCCTGGCCACACCGAACTCAGGCGCCAGCTCCGCGAGCAGCGCGTCCATCGGAGCACGCACGGCCTCGTCGTACCGGGTCTTGTGCGCCGTCCAGTAGGCCTTGGAGTTGTCCTCCTCCAGGCCGTCGTAGAAGTCGACGGCTTCCTTGGGCCAGCCCTCGAAGGTCATTCCAAGAGGACTACCCGCGCGCGGCCTCACCTGCAAGTGACGCTCTGCTACGGAGCGTGCCCGGACGGCCACGTCCTGTGGCAGCATGGCGCACCGCCACGCCGAGGGCGTGGGATCAAAGGGGGCATCATGCGCCAAGCACTCCGGCGGACCGCCGTCGCGACGACCGCCACGGTCGTCGCCGGTCTCGCCGTCATCCCGCTGACCGCCGGGACGGCCCTCGCCGTCGGCACGCCGACGGAGACCCAGTTCTACGCCGCGGACGTCGACGACGACGGTTTCACGGGGCTGTACTCACGCACGACGCCGTCGGGCGCGCCGACGACGCTCGTCGCGGAGAGCGAGACCACGGACGTGAGCTACGTCAGCGCGTCCCGTGACGGCTCGCGGTTCGTCGACATCGAGAGTGTCTACAGCGCGACGACCTTCGACCTGGTCAGCCAGCGCCTGGTGGTCCGGGACGTGAGCGGCCAGGCCGTGCGCGTCGTCGAGACCGTCAAGGCCGCCAGCTACCGCGACTCCCAGCCTGCGCTCTCCCCCGATGGCAAGACCCTCGTGTGGCGCCAGTTCGACGTGGTGCACCACACCCACACGCTGCGCAAGGCCGCGGTGTCGTCCGGGGGCTCCACCGTGATCGGCCACGACTACGGCAACCCGGTCTTCCTCGACGACACGACGCTGCTCGTCGAGAGCGACGCGGGCCCGTGGTACACGCTGCCCGTGGCCGGCGGGACCGCCCAGGCGGCCAACGGCATCTCCCAGGACGCCTGGCAGCCGGCCGTATCGGTCAACGGCGACAAGATCGCCTGGTCGCTCTACACCGGCACCGGCAACGACCTCACCTTCGACATCCAGGTCGCGACGCTGGCCCCTCTGTCGGGTGGCGTCGCCACCGTCAGCGGCGTCACGACGCTGGCCACCGGCCTCGACAACGAGCGTCCGGCGTTCTCGCGTGACGGCTCGACGATCTCCTTCATCAAGTACGACGACAACGCCATCACGTCCCGGCTCTACACCGTGCCCACGGCCGGCGGCAGCGCCACCGAGGACACCACCGTGGGCCACGACGTGTGGGAGGCGGCGTACGGCACGACCGACGACGGCACGGTGCCTGGTGACGCGACTGCCGGTACGGCGACGCTGCTCGGCACGTCCGCGACGCTGCACTGGACGCTGCCGGCCGACACCGGAGACCTCTCCGGCGTGCGGATCACCCGCACGGGGGCGCAGCCCGTGTACGTCCCGGCGCCGCTCACCTCGGGCACCGTCACCGGCCTGACCGCGGGCTCGACGTACACCTTCACCATCACGGCCGTGGACCGCTCGGGCAACCCGGCGGCGACCGGGTCCCCGCTGACCCTGACGGCCGTGCAGGCGCTGCCGAGCATCAGCACGCCGACGTCCCGGTCGACGACCAGAGCGCCGTTCACGGTCCGGTTCGCCTCCACGGCGCCGGCCGACGTCACCTTCACCGTCGACTACCGCGTCAACAGCGGCGCGACCTGGACGCCCTGGGTCACGGGCGCTGTCGGGGCGACGCGAGTGTTCGGCAGCGCGGCCACGGCCGGGGTGAACGCGACGACGAGCGCGCCCGGCGCGACCTACCAGTTCCGGGTGACGGCTCACGACGCCCACGGCAACAGCACGCCCACCGTGGCGAGCGCCTCGGCCGTCGTGCCCTACGACCAGACGGTCGGCAGCTACGCGGGCAATGTGCGCCTCAGCACGTCGAACGCCTGGTACGGCAGCTACCAGGTCATCAAGAGCACCAGCAGCTACGCGCGGGTCGTCCTGACGGGCAACCAGCTGCAGGTCGTGGGATGGAAGTGCAAGACCTGCGGCCAGGTCGCGATCTACGACAACAACGTGAAGATCGGGACCGTAGACACCTACTCGGCCACCACGGTGGCCCGCACGGTGCTGTTCACCAAGACGTTCTCCTCCAGCAGCCGGCACATCTTCGCGCTGCGCCCGCTGGCCACGGCCGGCCGGCCGAACGTCATCATCGACGGGTACGCGATGCGTCGCTGACCCAGCGCTGATCAAGACGGCGGGGCCGGGGCGATTCGCCCCGGTCCCGCTGCCGTTAGCGTGGGGCCGGTGACGGAAGCCCTTCCCGCGTTCCTCGACGGCCAGCACCTGGTCGAGACCTTCGGCATGATCGGCCTGCTGCTGATCGTGTTCGCCGAGACCGGGCTGCTCCTGGGCTTCTTCCTCCCCGGCGACTCGCTGCTGTTTGCCGCGGGCTACGCGGCGGCCGGCGGCCTCCCGCACTTCCACCCGAACATCGGCCTGGTCTGCGTGGCCGTCACCGTCATGGCCATCGCGGGCGCCCAGGTCGGCTTCCAGATTGGGCGGGTGGCCGGGCCGCGGCTGTTCCGCCGTCCCGAGTCCAGGCTGTTCAAGCAGGCCTACGTCGACAAGACCGAGGAGGTCGTCGAGCGGTACGGCGCCGGGCGGGCCATCGTGCTCTCGCGCTTCATCCCCATCGTCCGGACGTTCCTCAACCCGCTCATGGGCGCGGGGTCACTGCCCACGCGGACCTTCCTGCTCTGGAACGTCGTCGGCGGCATCCTCTGGGGCACCGGCGTGACGCTGCTGGGCTACTACCTCGGGCAGGTGGAGTTCATCGGCAAGAACCTCGAGGTGTTCGCGATCCTCGTGGTGATCCTCTCGGTGGTGCCGATGGCGATCGAGCTGCGCCGAGCCCGCCGCACGCCTCGCTGACCTGCGCCGGGCCGCTCATCAGGCCAGGCCGAGGTCCTCCAGCGAGAACGCGTAGCGGTAGGGCACGCCCTCGGCCTCGATCTTCTCGGCCGCGCCGGTGGCCCGGTCGGCGATGGTCGCCACCCCGACCGGGATCGCCCCGGCCTCGCGTACGGCGGCGAGCGCCGTCAACGGCGAGCCGCCGGTCGTGGAGGTGTCCTCGACGACGAGCACGCGCTTGCCCGTGATGTCGGGCCCCTCGATGCGGCGCTGCAGCCCGTGCGCCTTCGCCTCCTTGCGCACCACGAAGGCATCGAGCGTCCGGCCGCGGGCGGCAGCCTGGTGCAGCATCGCGGCGGCGATCGGGTCGGCGCCCATGGTGAGGCCGCCGACAGCGTCGTAGTCCCAGTCCGCCGTGAGGTCGAGCATGACCCGGCCGACGAGCGGCGCCGCGTCCGCGGAGAGGGTGGTGCGGCGGAGGTCGACGTAGTAGTCCGCCTCACGCCCCGACGACAAAGTGACCCTGCCGTGCACGATCGCCTGGGACTTCACGAGGGACAGCAGGTCGTCGCGGTCGGTCACGGCGCCAGCCTAATGGCGGCGACGCGGCCGTCGACCCCGTAGGGATCAGCGCCAGGGGCCGACCACCGGTGACCCCCGCCTCCGTGGGGATCATGGAGTTGTGGCACGGCTGCCACGCTCAGCGGGCGTACCACAACTCCATGATCGCGAGGAGGGAGGACGGGGCGGAGGAGGGGCGGAGATGGGACGGGGGTCAGGCGCGGCTGACGGTGAGGTCGTCGCCGGCCACGTCCACCACGACCTCGTCGCCGTCACGGACGTCACCGGACAGCAGCGCCTTCGCGAGCCGGTCGCCGATCTCCTTCTGCACGAGCCGGCGGAGCGGCCGGGCGCCGTAGAGCGGGTCGTACCCGTGGCGGGTCAGCCAGGACCGGGCCTCGTCGGTGACCGTGAGGGTGAGCCGCCGATCCGCGAGCCGGGCCGCGAGCGAGGCCACCTGCAGGTCCACGATCCGCGCGAGCTGCTCTGTTGTCAGCGCGTCGAACACCACGATCTCGTCGAGCCGATTGAGGAACTCGGGCTTGAACGCGCCACGGACGACCCCGAGGACCTTCTCGCGGCGCTCCTCCTCCGACAGCGTCGGGTCGTTCGCAAACACCGAGCCGAGGTTCGACGTGAGCACCAGGATGGTGTTGCGGAAGTCGACGGTGCGCCCCTGGCCGTCGGTGAGCCGGCCGTCGTCGAGCACCTGCAGGAGCACGTCGAAGACGTCCGGGTGCGCCTTCTCGACCTCGTCGAACAGCACCACCGAGTAGGGCCGGCGGCGGACCGCCTCGGTGAGCTGGCCGCCCTGGTCGTAGCCGACGTAGCCGGGCGGCGCGCCGACCAGCCGCGCGACGGCGTGCTTCTCGGCGTACTCGCTCATGTCGATGCGGGTCATGGCCCGCTCGTCGTCGAAGAGGAACTCCGCGAGCGCCTTGGCCAGCTCCGTCTTGCCGACGCCGGTGGGGCCGAGGAACAGGAAGGAGCCGGTCGGGCGATCCGGGTCGGAGATACCGGCCCGGGCGCGGCGCACGGCGTCGGACACGGCCTGGACGGCGGCGGTCTGGCCGATGAGGCGCTTGCCGAGCTCCTCCTCCATCCGCAGCAGCTTCGCGGTCTCGCCCTCGAGCAGCCGCCCGGCGGGGATGCCGGTCCAGGACGCGACCACCTCGGCCACGTCGTCGGCGGTGACCTGCTCCTTCACCATGGCGTCGGCGGGGCCGGCCGACGCGGAGAGCTCCTTCTCGACGGCCGGGATCTCGCCGTACTGCAGGCGTGAGGCGGTCTCGAGGTCGCCGTCGCGCTGGGCGCGCTCCAGCTGCATCCGCAGGTCGTCGAGCCGCTTCTTCAGCTCGCCGACGCGGTTGAGGCCCGACTTCTCGCGCTCCCAGCGGGCGTTGAGGCCGGCCAGCTCCTCGTTCCGGTCGGCGAGCTCGCGGCGCAGCGCCTGCAGTCGCTCCACCGACGCGGGGTCGGTCTCCTTCTCGAGCGCCATCTCCTCCATGCGCATCCGGTCGACGGCGCGCTGGAGCTGGTCGATCTCGACCGGCCGGCTGTCGATCTCCATACGCAGCCGCGAGGCCGCCTCGTCGACGAGGTCGATGGCCTTGTCCGGCAGGTAGCGCGCGGTGATGTACCGGTCCGACAGCATGGCGGCGGCGACCAGCGCGGCGTCGGTGATCTCGACGCCGTGGTGCGCCTCGTAGCGCCCCTTGAGCCCGCGCAGGATGGCGATGGTGTCCTCGGCGCTCGGCTCCCCGACGTACACCTGCTGGAACCGGCGCTCCAGCGCCGGGTCCTTCTCGACGTTCTCGCGAAACTCGTCGAGCGTGGTGGCGCCGATCATGCGCAGCTCGCCGCGCGCGAGCATCGGCTTGAGCATGTTGCCGGCGTCCATCGAGCCTTCCGCCTTGCCGGCGCCGACGACGGTGTGCATCTCGTCGATGAAGGTCACGACCTGGCCGTCGGAGTCCTTGATCTCCTGCAGCACGGCCTTGAGCCGCTCCTCGAACTCGCCGCGGTACTTGGCGCCCGCGACCATCGCGCCGAGGTCGAGCGCCACGAGCCGCTTGTCACGCAGAGACTCCGGCACGTCGCCCGCGACGATGCGCTGCGCCAGGCCCTCCACCACGGCGGTCTTGCCGACGCCCGGGTCGCCGATGAGGACCGGGTTGTTCTTGGTACGGCGGGACAGCACCTGCACCACGCGACGGATCTCGGTGTCGCGCCCGATGACCGGGTCGAGCTTGCCCTCGCGGGCCGAGGCGGTCAGGTCCACGCCGTACTTCTCGAGCGCCTGGTAGGTGGCCTCGGGGTCCTGCGAGGTGACCCGGCGGTTGCCGCCACGCACGGTCGGGAAGGCGGCGAGCAGGTCCTTCGCGGAGGGAAGGCCGAGATCGGTGTCCGCGAGGCCCACGACGAGGTGCTCGGTGGACACGTAGTCGTCCTGCGCCTCCGTCGCGGCCCGCTGCGCGGCCTCCATCGCGGTGAGGAGCCCACGGCTGAGCGACGGCGCGGCGACCGAGGCCCCGCTCGCGGTGGGCAGCTGCTGGAACCTGGCCTCCGCCGTCTTGCGGACCACGTCCGGGTCGCCCCCGGCGGCGCTGATCAGCGGCCGGGCGACGCCGCCCTCGGCGTCCAGCAGGGCCAGCAGCAGGTGGACGGGCGCCACCTCGGGGTGGCCGGCCGCAGCGGCGCGGCGCACCGCGGTCGAGATGGCCTCCTGCGACTTCGTGGTCAAGCGGTCGGAACTGGTCATGGGGTCAGGGTCCTCCAGGGCAGGTCAGCGGGACAGGGACGATCACCCTGTGCAACGTCGGCAGACTTGAGCCTGTTCCGCTCAACCCCTGCTGCGTCATCGGAAGCGGCCACTCCCGCGCGGCGGCCACCATGACGCAGAAGGGGGCGTCAGCTGACCCGGACCCTGTCCACGCCGGCGTCCATGACCAGCGCGAGGGACATGTCCGCAGGCGCCGGCCGGCCGTAGAGGTAGCCCTGACCGGACTGGGCCCCCAGCCGACGCAGCCGGGCGGCCTGCTCGGCCGTCTCGATGCCCTCTGCGACGACCTCGAGGTCGAGGGCGCGGGCGAGCTGCACGACCGCCGCCGGCACCGCCTCGCCGCCTCGGCCGTCGTGCAGCGTCGCCGTGAACGACCGGTCGAGCTTGAGCACGTCGACCGGGAAGCGGGACAGGTACGACAGCGACGACCACCCGGTGCCGAAGTCGTCCAGCGCGATCCGGACGCCCTCGGCCCGCAGGTGCTGGAGCCGACGCCCCACCGCCTCGTCCTCGAGCAGCACGCCCTCGGTGACCTCGAGCACCAGGCTCTCGGGCGGCACGCCGCAGCGTGACAGCAGGGCGAGCACCCGGGCCGCGCTCCCCGGCTCCTGCAGGGTGCGCCCGCTCGCGTTCACCGCGAGGTGCAGGCGCTGTGCCTCCGGCGTGCGGGACCGCCACCTGGCCAGGTGCCGCAGCGCCCCCTCGAGCACGGCGAAGTCGATGGGCACGACGAGCCCGGTCTGCTCGGCGAGGCTGATCCAGTCGCCCGGCCCCTCCACGCGGCGCCCGGGACGCTCCCAGCGCGCCAGCGCCTCGAACCCGACCAGCTCGCCGGTGTCGAGGTCCACGATCGGCTGGAACCAGGGGGCGATCTCCTCGCGCTCGAGGGCCAGCACGAGCTGCGTGCGCAGGTCGAGACGACGCAGCAGCGAGGCGCTCATCTCGGGGCGGTAGCCGAGCCACCTGTTGCCGCCGGCCGCCTTCGCGGCGTACATCGCGACGTCGGCCCTGCGCAGCAGGTCCCCCAGCGACGACCGGTCGGTGCGCTCCACGACACCGAGGCTCGCCTCGACCCGCAGCTCCTGGCCCTCCACGACGAGGGGGGCGCCGAGGACGTTGACGAGCCGGCTCGCGGTCTCGTGCACGTCCCCTCGCAGCAGCACCGCGAACTCGTCGCCACCCAGGCGGCCGACCACGTCGCGCGGCCCCATCGCGCCGAGCAACCGGCTCGAGACCTCGACGAGCAGGTGGTCACCGGCGTCGTGGCCGAGGGTGTCGTTGACCCCCTTGAAGTCGTCCAGGTCGAGCACGCCGATGGCAAGCGGCTCGGCCTCCTCCAGCGCCACGCTGACGAGCTCCATGAAGCCGGTGCGATTGACCAGCCCGGTCAGGGCGCAGCGCGTGGCCCGGCTGCGGAGTTCGTCGGTGAGGCGCTCCCGATCGCGCAGCGCGAGCTCCAGACCCGCCTCGCGGTTGCGCAGGTCGAGGATGAGGCCGCGACCGCGCAGCGCGCTCAGCACGAACAGCAACGTCGTCGCCACCGCCACCACGAGCGCGCTGCGCACGTCCCCGGAGATGTCGTGCCGCCACACCAGCGCGAACAGCAGCGCCGGCGCGGTGAGCGCCGGGGCGACGAGCGCGAGCAGCCGGTACAGCGACGGGTGCTCCGACCGGGCCCGCGGGTCGCTGAGCTGCCGCATGCTCGGGTGCAAGGCGGCCAGGGCGAGGAAGACGTAGAAGTCGAGCCAGCCAAGGTCGGTGATCTCGCCCGTGTGGTAGGCCCCCGTGAGCGACCGCATGCCGTAGAGGACGTCAGCGAAGAGCAGCGCGGTCAGGCCGTAGGCCATCAGCCTGTGCGCGCGGCCGGCCTCGCTCTGCCGGTTGATGAGGTGCACGAGGAGCAGCAGCAGCACCAGGTCCATGACCGGGTAGCCCAGCGCGAGCCAGCGCTCCGCCGTACCGAGGGCGGCGTCGTCGGCGTACGGCGCGATGAGCGGCAGCCACGAGGCCACGAACGCCCCGCCCGTCCAGATGCCGGCATCCAGCCAGGCGGCGTTGTCCCGCGGCCCGGAGCGGCGCACCGAGATTCCGAGCCCCGTCAGCAGCAAGGGGTACCCGAGCAGGTAGACCACGTCGGCGACCGACGGGAAGGGCACCTCGGAGCTGGTGAGGTCGTAGAGCGAGTAGATCGTGTCGCCCAGCACGAAGGCGGCGGTGCCGCCGGCCAGCAGCCACCACGGCGCGGGCCGAGAGGGTCGGTGCCGACGGATGCCGACGACCTGCGCCACGACGCAGCCGAGCCCGAGGGTCAGCTGCACCGCGACCCGGCCCGGCGCCGGCAGGAAGAAGTAGACGATGGACAGGGTGAAGCCCGTCACGAGGACGAGCCACCACCCGCGCACGTGCCTCCCTCCCCACAACCGTCCTCGGCCCCTTCGTCAGGAAGCCTTGACTCCTTAACGGGCGAAAGGTCGCTTTCGCGCGGGTCAGGCGGGCAGCAGCCGCAGCGCGAGCACGGGGCAGGCCGCCACAGCCTCGCGGGCGTGCGGCAGCGCCGCACGCGGCACGGGGCCGGAGGCGACGACGGGGTAGCCCCACTCGTCGCGCGCGACGAGCTCCGGTGCCCACACCGCGCACAGCCCGTGCCCGTCGCAGGCGGCCCAGTCGACCCGCAGGCGCTGCCCGCTCACACCCACCTCCTGGCCGGGACGCCGAGCGCGGTCCCGGCGGGGCGACGGCAGCCGCCCTCCAGGTGGGCCTCGACGTCGTCGCTGAACGCGGTCAGGGCGCTTCGGACCAGGCCGGCCGTGCCGTCCGGGTGGTGGCACAGCCCGCGGCCGGTGACCAGCCCGCACCAGCGGGCGAGCCGGTCGAGGGTGCCCTCCGGCGGCCGCCCAGCCGCCAGCGTCTCGAAGGCCCCCGCGATCGCGGGCAGCCCGTTCAGGCACGGGCCGCACTGCCGCGCGCTCTGGTCGGCGAGGTAGCGCACCACCTCGGCAGTGGCCCGCAGCCCGCACTCGTGCTGCCCGAGGGCCACGACCAGCCCGGCTCCCAGGGAGCCGCCGGCCGTCGCCAGCCCGGCGCGTGACAGCGGTACGGCGAGCAGGTCCGGCCCGCGCAGCCAAGCCCCGAAGTACCCGCCGACCAGCACCGCCTGCAGGTCGGCGGTGGGGACGCCGGCGGCCGCGAGGGCCGTCCCGAGGGGCGTGCCGAGCGCGACCTCGGCCACCAGCGGGCGGGTGGTGCTGCTGCGCACGGTCAGCAGCGTCGTCCCCGGCTCCTCGGGCGTGCCCAGCCCGGGCGGGCCGTGCAGCACGTGCAGAGCGAGGGCGGCGAGCGTCTCGACGTTGAGCACGACCTGCGGTCGGCCGTCGAGACCGCGTACGGCGAGCGGCTGGTCGTGCAGGACCGGCAAGGCCGGCCCGCCCCCGGCCGCCCGGGCGAGCGCGGACGCCTCGCCCGACAGGAAGCGGTCGGGGACCTCGAGCACGCGCACGGGCACCGTGTCGGTGCGCTGCCGCAATGCGGCGGCCAGCACCGGCACGAGCCCGCTGCCCACGTGGACGGCGACGACGACCTCACGGGCCCGCGCGGCGCGTGCAGCGAGCTGCGCGCCGTCGAGGACGAGATGCGGCGCGTGCCGGAGCAGCGTGGCGTCCTTGAGGCTGGCCGGCTCGCCCTCGCTGCCGTTGGCGAGCAGCAGCCCACGACGGCCAGCCCGGTGAGCGGCATCGAGCTTGCGGGCGGCGGGGAAGCCCGCCCCGCCCCGGCCGCGCAAACCCGCGCCGTGCAGCGCCCGTAGCAGGACCCGGTCGTCGTGCCGGGCCACCGGAGGGAGCGGCCCGTGCAGCGCCCGGTGCTCGGCGAGACCGACGGCTCCGCCGTCGGGACGGAGCCCTGCGAGCAGCCGCGCCGCCGGCGCGGCTGTGGCGAGGGCGGTCACCGCGCCGCCACCGCGACCCGCCAGCCCCCGGCCAGAGCCACGAGCGCGACGCAGCCGAGCCCGAACAGCTGCACGAGCTGCCCGTGCACGTCGGTGCCGCTCCCCAGCGCGTGCACCACCGCGAACGGCCAGAGCAGGTAGGCCAGCCGGTGCAGCCACCGCCAGGCGCGCGCGCCGAGCCGAGCGCGGAGCAGGCTCGTGACGAGCACGACGAGCAGCAGGTCCACCGTCAGCGCCCCGAAGCCGACCCACACCGGGCGCCACGCCGCGTGGAACGGGAGCACGACGTCGAGCAGGCCCAGCGGCACGAAGGAGTCAGCGACCGCCGTACCGATGTGGACCGTCAGCAGGGCGCACGCGGTGATCGGCAGCTGCCTGTGCAGGCTCTGCACCGCCGTGCGCCACCCGAGCACCGCACCCGGGCGGCCCGTGGCCAGCGCGCCGAGCGCCACCACGACCGTGAGCAGCAGCAGGCTCATCAGGCCCGCGCTGCGGTCGACCCACCACAGCAGCCGCGGGTCGTTCATCGCGGGTTCTTCTCCGGCCAGCCGCCCAGCCGGACGACCTGCCCGTCGCGACCGAGCAGGACGGCGGGCAGCCCGCGCTCCTCGAGCCAGGCCGGCGCCTCGGGCCCGAGCACCACCGCCGCGGTGGACGCGGCGTTCGCCTCGACGCAGGTGGCCGCCGCCACCGTGACGCTCGCCCACGTCTCGGGAGCGGGCCGGCCGGTCGACGGGTCGAGCACGTGGTGCAGCGCGACACCGCCGCGCAGCCAGCGGCGGGCCGTCGTGCTCGAGGTCGCGACGCCGCCCTCGTGCACGGCCACGACCTGCAGCACGGTCGGGTCGGGAGCGCCGTCGCTCACCTCCACGCTCCACCCTCCGTCGGGCGCCGGGCCGACCACCGCGAGGTCTCCGCCGAGGTTGACGAGGGCTCCGGTGCCCAAGGCCGCCACCCGGACGGCGATCCGGTCGGCCGCCCAGGCCTTCGCGGTCGCCCCCAGGTCGAGCTCGACCCCACGAGGGACCGTGACCACGTCACCGTCGACCCGGAGGTCCTGCCACGCGCGCGGTGGGACGGGCAGCGCCACAGCGGCCGGCCCGTCCTGCGGCAGCTGCCGGAACGTGCGGTCGTAGCCAGCCGCCCGCAGCGCGCCACCGAGGGTGGGTACGACGAGGCCGTCCGTGTCCCGCGCGACCTCCAGCGCGGTCCGCAGGGCACCGGCCAGCACGGGTGAAACCCGGGTGCGGCCCTGCAGGTGCACCAGCTCGGAGTCGTCGCGGAAGCGGCTGCACGCCCGGTCCAGTGCGTCCAGCTCGGCCCGCACCACGGCCTCCGCCTCGTCGACGAGCGCCGGCTCCGTCACGAGCACGTGCACGTCCGTGCCTATGGCGCGGAACCGCACCTGCGCCCATGGGAGCGTCAAGGTCACGGCTTCGAGCCGGAAGTGGTCGTAGCCGGGGGCTGGCTGGTCGGCTGCGGGGCCGTCGCCGTGGTCCGCTGCGTCGTGGTCGTCGTGCGGGTCGGCGCGGGCCGCCGCGTGACGACGCGCGTGGTCGTCCGCCGCGCGACGGTGCCGGCCTGCCGGGTCGCGGGCACGCGCACCGTCACCACACGGATCGGCTTGGGCACCAGCCGTA
>JBKOVB010000175.1:0-14362 GCA_046723735.1 Actinomycetota bacterium
ACCACGCCGTCGGTCGCGATCTTCTCGCCGGGGCGGACGACGAGGCGGTCGCCGACGGTGAGCTGGTCGACCGGCACCCGCACCTCCGCGCCGTCCCGGAGCACCGTGGCGTCCTTCGCGCCCAGGTGCAGCAGCGCCTGCAGCGCCGCGCCGGCGCGCCGCTTGGCCCGGGCCTCGAAGTACCGCCCGGCGAGCAGGAAGACCGTGACGACGGAGGCGATCTCGAGGTAGATCTCGTCGCTGCTGCTCGCGGTGAGGCTCAGCCGCATGCGCATCCCGGGCATCCCGGCGTCACCGAGGAACAAGGCGTACAGCGACCACGCGTAGGCAGCGAGCACGCCCAGCGACACGAGGGTGTCCATCGTGGCGGTGCCGTGACGCAGGTTGGTCCAGGCGGCGCGGTGGAACGGATAGGCGCCCCAGACGACGACGGGCGAGGCGAGGGTCAGGGCGAGCCACTGCCAGTCGTCGAACTGCAGCGCGGGAACCATCGACAGCACCAGCACCGGCAGGGCGAGCACGGCCGACACGACGAGCCGTTGCCGAAGCGGGTCCGGCTCGTCGTGCTCTGCTTGCGGCGCCTCCGGCAGGTTCGCGCGGTAGCCCGCCTCCTCCACGGTGCGAAGCAGGTCGTCGGTGATGACGGTCTCGGGATAGGTCACCGACGCCTGCTCGGTGGCGAAGTTGACGGTGGCCGTGACGCCCTCGAGCTTGTTGAGCTTGCGCTCGATCCGGTTCGCGCAGGAGGCGCACGTCATGCCGGTGATCTCGAGCTCGACAGTCGTCATCTCAGGCCACCCGGTAGCCGGCCTCCTCGACGGCCGCACGGATGGCGGTGTCGTCGACGGGCTCGTCGCTGGTCACGGTGAGCAGGCCGCTCGCCAGGTCGACGGTGACGCGCTCGACGCCAGGCACCTCCGAGACCTCCTCCGTCACGGAGGCCACGCAGTGCTGGCAGGTCATCCCGGTCACGGTCCAGTGCTGCGTGGTCATGTCAGCTCCTCACCAGCCGGGCGATGGCCTCGGAGGCCTCGCGCAGCTTCGTGTCCTGTTCCTCGCCGCCGGCCCGCGCCGCGGCGACGACGCAGTGGCTCATGTGCTCGTCGAGCAGGTTCAGGGCCACCGACTGCAGCGCCTTGGTGGCGGCAGAAACCTGCGTGAGCACGTCGATGCAGTAGGTGTCGTTCTCGACCATCTTCGCGATGCCGCGCACCTGTCCCTCGATGCGCTTGAGACGCTTGAGGTGGTCGTCCTTGCGGTCCGAGTACCCAGCCATGCCCTTACCATACCCCCCTAGGGTACAGAGTCAAGGTTGCGATCCACCCGCTACGCGGGGCACGGTGGGGCATGGACTACGTCTGGGACGTGCGCAACCCCGAGGGCGGCATGCTCGGCCAGGAGTGGGCGCGCGGCGTGAGCGAGGCCTGCGACATCGTCCTCGCGCACGCGCTGCCGTCGCGGGTGGACGTCGTCGTACGTGACGAGGACGACCGCGTGGTCGCGTCCGGCCGGGGGCTCGCGGCCGGCGAGGACACCCCGATGAGCCGCCTGCGCCTCTACGACGGGACGGTGACCCGCGAGGCCGTGTGGCCCACCTCCGACGACTTGGGACGCCCTGTGCTCCTGGCGGGCGGCGAGATCGGGCTTCTCGTCGCCTGGTGGAACCCGCCGGACGGGAGCGAGTGGACGTGGCAGCTGGAGTTCCACAACACGCGGGGAGGCGATTCACCCGAGCCGGGTGACGACGCCGACGGCAGCGCTGGCGACGCTGGTCGTCGAGAGGAGGCGACGTGACGACCAAGACCGCATTCACCGACGAGGAGTGGGTCCGTGTACGGCGGGCGCCGTTCGTGGCCGGCATGGCCATCTCGCTGGCCGACCCGGGCGGGCCGATCGAGATGGCGAAGGAGACGATGGCCACGCTCAGGGCTGCCACGAGCCCGAGCAGCCGCGAACAGCTGCTCACCGACGTCGCCCTGGACCTCCAGGCCGAGGCGAAGCAGCACCACAACCCCCTGGCGGACTTCAAGCCCAGCAAAGGGGCGCTTGCAGGGCAGGAGATCCTCGACGAGCTGCGCGAGGTCGGTGGCCTGGTGGCCGCGAAGGCCACGCCAGAGGAGGCGACCGCCTACAAGGAGTGGCTTGTCGACGTCGCGCAGGCCGCGGCCGATGCCGCCAAGGAGGGCGGCTTCATGGGCTTCGGTGCCGAGCAGGTCAGCCAGCGCGAGCAGCAGATGCTCGACCAGGTCCGCAGCGCGGTCGGCGTGGGCTGAAGGCCGCTTGGCGACGGGAAGAACAGCGACGACCTGCGCTCCCCGCGGCCTCGCTAGGCTTCCGGTGGGCATGAGTTCGGCCTAGCTTTCGGCGCTTCTTTAGGCCGTAGGTTGCGCGCATGTCCCGGGTCGCTAGCTCAATTGGCAGAGCAGGAGCCTTTTAAGCTTCGGGTTGAGCGTTCGAGTCGCTCGCGACCCACAGGCGAGACCCCTTGTGTCACAGGGGATCTCTAGATTCTGGGCATGAAGTTTTGCGTGACCTGCCATGAGTGGAAGCGCCCTGAGGACTTCAACGTCCGACGGGCGGCGAGGGATGGACGGCAGGCGCGGTGCCGCGACTGCTGCAGGGCCTGGTACCGCGCGAACGCGCAGCAGCAGAAGGCCTATGTCTACAGGCGCAACAAGGGCGAGCGCGCGGTGCTCCGACGACGGATCACGGACTACCTCCTGGCTCACCCGTGTGTCGACTGCGGCGAGGCCGACGTGCGCTGCCTTGAGTTCGACCACCGGCCGGGAGAGATCAAGACCGCGAACATCGCAAGGTTGATGGGGCTCCCGACGACCTGGGAGCTCATCGAGCGCGAGATCGCCAAGTGCGAGGTGCGCTGCGCCAACTGCCATCGGCGGAGGACTTCGGAGCGGGCGAGCTGGTGGCGTCAGGGCGTGCAGGAGCAGTCCACACGAGAAGCGGCCGCGGCCGCGGCGGCGCGACTTGCTGCCTTGGGACTTCCCAGGGCCGTCTGAGACGGAGGAGGGGTCAGCGGCTCGCCCGTGCGGCCGGGATCGCGACCATCACCACCCCGACGGCGAGCAGCACCCCACCCGCGACGAGCAGCCCGATCGCCACGCCGCCGAGATGCGGCACACGCGCCCCGGCAGCGGCGTCCACGGCGATCCCGGGACTGGCGTCGGCGTTCATCAGCACCACCACCCAGTCGCCGCTGACGGGCTTCCACGTCAGCGTCTGGGTGCCTGAACCCGACGCCTGTGCGGCCCAGATGCCCGCGTCCGCAGGAGCCTGGTTCGGCGCCGTACCCGCATGCTCGCGGTACTTCGTGCGCCCGTTCAGCCAGCTCGTGACCACCTCGTGGTCGACCCCGGCGAGGTAATCGTCCGCAGCGCTCCGCCGCGCGACGCCGAGGAACACGTCACGGGCCTGGTCGGCCGGCGCGACCCGGATCTTCACGGTCCCGATCACGTCGCGCGTGACCCAGCGCGGCGCGTCGTGCAGGTCGATCTCCCTGCTGCTCAGGGCGTAGCTTCCCGTCGCGAGCCGGCGCGCGTCGCTCGTGAGGTAGCCGGCCGAGTCCCGCTGCGTCTGGTCGACCCAGGTCAGCACGCCTCCGCCGGCCAGCAAGCCCAGCCCCACCAGCCCAAGGACTGCACCGACGACGAGCGTCACGACCCGCCCGGCGGTCCAGCCCCCTCGAGACGGTGGTGGCGGAGCCGGTTCAGGCTCGCCCGGTACGACGGGTGGTGTGGCGACGTCGGGCGCCGCCCCCGGCGTCGCCAGGCCCGGCACCGGGGTGCCGGAGGGATCCGGGCCGCCCTGCTCGAGCCGGAACGGCGGGTACTGGTCCGTCATGAGTCCTGCGTAGCCGGCCACCCGCAGCGCCCAGCGGTTCATGCCGACCACGAGGTCGTAGATGCCTCCGGGGTAACGCCCTTTGAACAGCAGCACGATGGCGGCGAAGAGCACGAGCAGCTCGACCAGCCCCGGCGCGCCGCCCCGTCGGTTCCAGGCCCACACGCCGCCCCCGAGGAAGATCCCGACGACGAGGTAGTGGGGGATGGCGAGCAGCCACCACTTGACGAGCACCAGCCCTCGGGAGAGCCGCTCGGGATAGTCCACCGACAGGTGCGCGGGGTAGTCGGGAACCTCAGCGAGGGAGAACGGCGGATACCGGTCCGTCCCCAGCGCGGAGTAGGTGTAGTAGCCGACGCGCCAGCTCCACCGCAGCACGCCCACGTTGAAGTCGAACAGCGCGCGCGGGTAGTGAGCGGTGAACAGGATCGCGAAGAACGCGATGATGCTGACCACGAAGAAGGCGATCCAGAGGAAGAACAGGATCACGAAGTGCGGGATGGCCAGCAGCCACTTGACCAGCCACAGCCCGCGGTTCAGCGGCGCGTCGAGCGTTGCGTCCACCCGCACCGGGTAGCCATCCATAGCAGCCCCTCCTCTCGACGGCAGTCGTCCTCAGGCTGGCCCTAGGACGACCGCGAGGGAAGGGCTGGACCGCTTTGCTCTTGCCACGACGGGGCATCCGAGCGGGAGCGATGCTTGTGTCGGACCCGAGCTACCTCGAAGGTTCGGGATCCACCGCCCTGCCTAGTACGACTTGGGCAGGCCCAGCGAGAACTGCGCGACGAAGTTGAGCACCATCTCGCGGCTCACCGGGGCGATGCGCGCGGTCCGTGCCACAGCGAGCAGGTGTCCGAGCCCGTACTCCGAGGCCATCCCGTTGCCGCCGTGGGTCTGGATCGCCTGGTCGACGCACCGGATCGATGCCTCGGCGGCGGCGTACTTCGCCATGTTCGCCGCCTCGCCGGCGCCCATGTCGTCGCCCGCGTCGTAGAGCGTGGCCGCCTTCTGCATCATGAGGCGGGCGAGCTCGAGCTCGATCTTGGCCTGCGCCAGCGGGTGCGCGATGCCCTGGTGCGCGCCGATCGGCTGGCCCCACACGGCACGCTCCTTCGCGTACGCCGTGCCCTTCTCCAGCGCGTACCGGCCGATGCCCGAGGCCAGCGCGGAGGCCATGATGCGCTCCGGGTTGAGGCCGGCGAACAGCTGCGAGAGCGCCGCGTCCTCCTCGCCGACGAGCGCGTCAGCCGGCAGGTGCACGTCGTCGAGGAACAGCTGGAACTGCTTGTCGGCGCTGACCAGGTCCATCTGGATCGGCGTGTACTCGAAGCCCTTGGCGTCGGTCGGGACCATCCACAGCGCGGGGCGGAGCTTGCCGGTCTTGGCGTCCTCGGTGCGACCCACGATGAGCACCGCGTCGGCCGCGTCGACGCCGGAGATGAACACCTTGCGGCCGCTCACCACCCACTCGGCGCCGTCCTTGCGGCCGGTGGTCTGGATCTTGTGGGAGTTGGAGCCGGCGTCGGGTTCCGTGATGCCGAAGGCCATGATGCGCGAGCCGTCGGCGATGCCGGGCAGCCACGACTTCTTCTGCGCGTCGGTGCCGTAGCGGGCCAGGATCGTGCCGCAGATCGCCGGCGACACCACCATCATGAGCATCGCGCAGCCCGCGGCGCCGAGCTCCTCGAGGACCAGGGAGAGCTCGTAGATGCCGGCTCCGCCGCCGCCGTACTCCTCGGGGATGTTGACGCCGAGGAAGCCGGCCTTGCCGGCATCGCGCCACAGCTCGTCGAGGTGCTGCCCGGCGCGCGCCTTCTGCTGTGTGTAGGCCCAGCCGTAGCTGCCGGCCAGGTCCGCCACAGCGGCGCGCAGCGCCAGGCGCTCAGAGGTCTCGACGAAGCTCATGCGGCTCCCTCTCCGGTGTGAACGACGGTTAGCATCCTAGCCCCGGACGGCGCTTCCAGGTCCATGTCGCAATCCCGCTAGAACCGAGCGGGTACGGCGGGCATGCTGGCCTCGTGGTCCCCGACGACGAGCTCTTCCTGAGGGCGGTGCAGGCCAAGGACGCCCGCTTCGACGGCTGGTTCGTGCTGGCCGTCGTGACGACCGGCATCTACTGCCGGCCGAGCTGCCCCGCCGTACCTCCCAAGCCCAAGAACGTCCGCTTCCACCCGACCGCGGCCGCCGCACAGGCCGCCGGGTTCCGGGCCTGCAAGCGCTGTCGCCCCGACGCCACCCCCGGGTCGCCGGAGTGGGACCAGCGCGGCGATCTCGTGGCGCGGGCTGTGCGGCTCATCGCGGACGGCGTCGTCGACCGAGAGGGTGTGCCGGGTCTGGCGCACCGCCTCGGCTACAGCCGCCGCCAGCTCGAGCGGGCGCTGCAGGCCGAGCTCGGGGCCGGCCCGCTCGGCCTCGCCCGGGCCCACCGCGCCCAGACGGCGCGCACCCTCATCGAGACCACCACGTTGCCGCTCGGCGACGTCGCCTATGCCGCGGGCTTCGGCAGCATCCGCCAGTTCAACGACACCGTGCAGGAGGTCTTCGCCGCGACGCCGTCGGAGCTGCGCACCAAGGCGCGGCCCGTGGCCGCGCGGGGGACCGTCGTCGTACGGCTGCCGTTCCGTCGGCCGTTCTTCCCCGACAACGTTTTCGGGCACCTCGCCGCCACTGCGGTCCCGGGCGTCGAGGAGTGGCGCGACGGCGCCTACCGTCGCACGCTCCGGCTGCCGCACGGTCCGGGGGTGGTTTCCCTTGCGCCCCAGGCGGACCACGTGCGCTGCGCCCTTTCGCTGCACGACGTCCGCGACCTCACCTGCGCGGTCGCCCGGTGCCGGCGGTTGCTCGATCTGGACGCCGATCCGGAGGCGGTGGACGCCCAGCTCTCTGCCGATCCGCTGCTCGAGCCGCTCGTGGCCAAGGCCCCCGGTCGGCGCGTGCCGCGCACGGTCGACGAGGCCGAGCTCGCGCTGCGGGCCGTGCTCGGCCAGCAGGTCAGCACCGTGGCGGCGCAGACCCTGTCCGGTCGGCTGGTGGTCGCTCTCGGTGACGAGATCACCGACGCCGCAGGCGGTCTCACGCACCTGTTTCCGACACCGGAGCAGCTCCTCGACGTGGACCCGGCGTCGCTGGCCATGCCCGCGTCGCGGCGCACGAGCCTGCTCGCACTGGCCCAGGCCCTTGCGGACGGCACGCTCGACCTCGGCCCCGGCTGCGACCGCGACCAGGCCCGAGCGCAGCTGGCCGCGTTGAAGGGCGTGGGGCCGTGGACCGTCGAAAGCGTCGCGATGCGCGCCCTCGGCGATCCGGACGCGTTCCTCCCCACCGACCTGGGCGTCGCGACTCTCGCGCCGGTCGCCGGCCTGCCCACCGGCAAGGACCTCGTCGCCCACGCCGAGCGCTGGCGACCCTGGCGCGCCTACGCCGTCCAGCACCTGTGGGCGCTCGGCGACCATCCGATCAACCATCTCCCTGGAGCACTCCCATGAGGACCCTCACCGTCGTCGACTCCCCCGTCGGCCCGCTCAGCCTTGTCGGCCAGGACGGTGTCCTCGCCGGCCTGTACCTCCCCGACCACCGGCACGCACCCGCCCTTGACCTGCCCGCCGACGAGACCGGCCTGCCCGCCGTACGCGAGCAGCTCTCGGCGTACTTCGCCGGCTCGTTGCACGCATTCGACCTGCCGCTCGCGGTGGGCGGCACGCCCTTCCAGCGCGAGGTGTGGGCAGCGCTGGCCACCATCCCGTACGGCGAGACCTGGTCCTACGCCAAGCTCGCCGCCGAGATCGGCCGGCCCCGGGCCGTGCGGGCCGTCGGCCTCGCGAACGGCCGCAACCCCGTGTCGATCGTGATGCCCTGCCATCGGGTGGTGGGCTCGAACGGGTCCCTCACCGGGTACGGCGGCGGGCTGGCTGCCAAGGAGTGGCTGCTCGCCCATGAGCGGGCAGGATCAGCGGCATGGAGCAACGCGTCTCGCTCGTGACCTTGGGGGTCGCCGACACCGCCCGCGCACGTGACTTCTACGAAGCGCTCGGCTGGGAGGGGACCTCGCCTGACGGCGACGTCGTCTTCTTCCAGGTCGGCTGCATGGTGCTGGCTTTGTGGGGCCGGCGCGAGCTGGCCGAGGACAGCGCCGTCGAGGACGCCGGCGGCTGGGGCGGTGTGACCCTGGCGCACAACGTGCGCGCTCCGGAGGAGGTGGACAAGGTCCTCGCCCAGGCCGTGGTCGCGGGCGGGAAGCTCGGCCGGGCCGGCGGTCCGACCGTCTGGGGCGGCTACTCCGGGGTGTTCCTCGACCTCGACGGGCACCCGTGGGAGGTCGCGCACAACCCCGCGTGGGAGCTCGCTCCTGACGGCAGCGTGCGGCTGCCCTGAGCGTCGCGGCCCCCTAGGCTCCGACCGTGTTCACCCCCGACGCGGTCGACGTGCGGATCCTGCAGGCGCTCATCGAGGACCCGCGGCTCACCGTCAGCGAGCTCGCTGCCCGGGCCGGCGTCGTGCGCAACACCGCTCAGGCGCGGCTGGAGCGTCTTCACCGCGAGGGCGTCCTGGGCGCCAACGACCGTGGTGTCGACGTCCGCGCACTCGGCTTCAGCGTCAACGCGGTGATCTCGATCCAGCTGCGGCACGCCGAGATCGAGGAGGCCGTCGCAGCGCTGACCGAGAACCCGGCGGTCCTGCTCGTCGAGGAGGTCGCAGGTGCCAGCGGAGACCTGCTGGTGCGGGTCGCCGCGACGTCCACCGACGACCTGCAGCAGGTGGTGCACTCGATCCTGCGCACCCCCGGCGTGGTCTCGACGACCACCCAGGTCGTGCTGACCACCCGAGTGCCGTACCGCGTGGGCCCGCTGCTGGGACGCCTCGCCCGCTGACCCCATCCATGATCACGGGATGGTGAGCCCACCGTTGGGGTGTCCCCGCTTCCCACGACCACCGCGATGGGCTCCGGCTGGGCGGGGTACGCACCAGCCTGCGCACCGCGCGCAACAAACGGTGTGACACCCGTCACGTGATGAGCAAAATGCTCAGCGTCGACCCGCTCGGTTGACGCTGGGCTCACGCAAACCCGACGCTGAGTGCTCCGACGCGTCAGGAGACCCCGTGACCGCCCTCGACGAGCGCCCGTCCAGCACCCCCGGTGTGGACCCGCACCGGTACACCCCGGCCGACCGCTACGTCCCCGGCGCCCGCCCCGTGCTGCTCACCGGTGTGCAGGCGGTCGCCCGGATGCTCGTCGAGCAGAACGTCCGCGACGCCCGCGCCGGCCGAGGCACCGCCAGCCTCGTCTCGGGCTACCCCGGGTCACCGCTCGGCGGTCTCGACAAGCTCCTTCACGGGCTTCCGCAGCTCAAGAGCGACCACGGGGTGCACCTCGTCCCGGGCCTGAACGAGGAGCTCGGCGCGACCGCCGTGTGGGGCAGCCAGCAGGTTCCCGGTCAGCGCAACGTCGACGGGGTCATCGGCGTCTGGTACGGCAAGGGCCCCGGCGTCGACCGCGCCGGCGACGCGCTGCGGCATGGCAACACCTACGGCGCCAGCCCGGACGGCGGCGTCCTCGTGCTCGCCGGCGACGACCCGGGCGCCAAGTCGTCCACCGTGCCGTGCACCAGCGAGCGCACCCTCGCCAGCTTCGGGATGCCCGTCCTCACGCCGCGCAACGGCACCGAGCTCATCACCTTCGGGATGTACGGCGTGGCCCTGTCCCGCAGCTCCGGCTGCTGGGTCGGGATCAAGGTCCTGGCCGACGTGGCCGATGGCCTGTGGACCGTCGACGAGGACTTCTCCGAGCTCGACATCGTCGTCCCGCGGGTCGAGTGGGAGGGCAAGCCCTGGACCTACCGCCAGCTGCTCATGAAGGACCCGCGCGACTCCGTGCTGGCCGAGGCCGCGCTCGTGGGCCCGCGCTGGGAGGCGGTCAAGGCCTTCGGCGCCGCGAACCCGCTCGACGAGATCACCGTTCCGACGCGCGACGCCTGGCTCGGCATCGCGGCCACCGGCACGGCGTACGACGCGGTGATCCAGGCGCTGCGCGACGTGGGCCTGTCGACCGACGACCTCGAGCGCGCCGGCGTCCGCGTGCTGCGTGTCGGCATGCCCTACCCGCTGGGGGCCGACCTGGTCCGGCGCTTCGCCGAGGGGCTGCAGCAGGTGCTGGTCGTCGAGGAGAAGGTGTCCTTCCTCGAGGCTCAGCTCAAGGACGTGCTCTACGGGATCCTGGGTGCCCCAGCGGTTCTCGGCAAGCGGGACCTCGACGGCCGCGCGCTCGTCCCCGCCGACGGGCAGGTGTCCGCCGACCGGCTCGAGCCTGTGCTGCGCCGCGTCTTCGGGGACCGCACCGAGCTCGCGCCCCGCCGCCCCGGTCCGCGAACGCAGCTCACGCTGTCGCCGGTCAAGCGCACGCCGTACTTCTGCTCGGGCTGCCCCCACAACCGCTCCACCCCGCTGCCCGAGGGCTCGCTGGGCGGCGGCGGCATCGGCTGCCACACGATGGTCACGCTGAGCGAGCGGCCGGACCAGGCCGTGCTCGGGCTCACGCAGATGGGCGGCGAGGGCAGCCAGTGGATCGGCCAGGCGCCGTTCACGCACGTGAACCACATCTTCCAGAACGTCGGCGACGGGACCTACTTCCACTCCGGCCAGCTGGCCCTGCAGTTCGCCGTCGCCGCCGGCGTGAACATCACCTACAAGATCCTCTACAACGCGGTTGTCGCGATGACCGGTGCGCAGAACCCGGAGGGCGGCCTCACCGTCGCCGAGTTGACCCGCAAGCTGCACGCGGAACGGGTCGCGCAGATCGTCGTCGTCAGCGACGAACCCAAGAAGCACAAGGGGAAGAAGGGCTTCGCGCCGGGCGTGACCGTGCGGCACCGCGACGACATGGACGCAGTGCAGAAGGAGCTGCGCGAGGTACCCGGCGTCACGGTGCTGATCTACGACCAGCAGTGCGCCAACGAGGCCCGGCGGCTGCGCAAGCGTGGCAAGCAGGAGGTGCGCACCACCCGCGTCGTGATCGACGAGGCGACCTGCGAGGGCTGCGGTGACTGCGGGCAGAAGAGCAACTGCCTGTCGGTGCAGCCCGTCGACACGGAGCTCGGCCGCAAGACGCGCATCGACCAGACCTCCTGCAACACCGACTACTCCTGCCTGCTTGGCGACTGCCCGTCGTTCCTCACCGTGGAGGTCGCCACGAAGAAGCCGGCCAAGCGGAAGGCGCCCGAGCCGCCCGCGGTGGGCGATCCGGTGCTCGCGACCTCGGCCGACATCTTCCTCGCAGGCATCGGCGGCACCGGCATCGTCACCGTCAACCAGCTGCTCGCGACCGCCGGGCTTCGTTCCGCTCTGGACACCACCGGGCTCTCGGGCCTGGACCAGGTGGGGTTGTCGCAGAAGGCGGGCCCGGTGACCTCGCACCTGCGGGTCGGCGACCGAGGTCCCGCCAACCGCGTCGGGCACGGTACGGCGGACGTGCTGCTCGCGTTCGACGCGCTCGTCGCGGCCGACCCGAAGAACCTCGCGGTGTGCTCGGAGGAGTTCACGATCGCGGTCGTGTCCACCTCCGAGACGCCCACGGGCACCCAGGTCGCCGACCCGAGCACGCCCCGGACCGACGTGCTTGCCCAGGTCGGCAAGATCCGCGAGCACGTCGTGAAGGTCTTCGAGCTCGACGCGCTCGCGGTCTCGGAGGCGCTGTTCGGCTCGACCGCGCCGGCGAACCTGTTGCTGGTGGGCGCGGCCTACCAGCTCGGGGTGCTGCCGTTCCCGGCCTCCGCGATCGAGGAGGCCATCGAGCTGAACGGCGTGGCGGTGGCCGCGAACGTCGGCGCCTTCCGCTGGGGCCGGGTGGCGGTGGCCGACCCCGCGGCGTTCGCCGGCGCGGTGACGCCGGCGACGCCGCGGGTCCCGAAGGTCTACGACCTCGGCGACTCGCCGCTCGCCGGCGAGACGCACCGGCTGACCGCCGTACGGGCGCAGCTGCTGCGCGACCACAGCGGGCCGCAGCGGGCCGCCGAGTACGTCGCCGTCGTGGAGCGGGCCTGGGAGGCGGAGCGGGCCCTGGGTGACGCGACCGCCTACTCCGAGGCGGTGGCGCGCGGGGTGGCGCACCTGTGGGCCTACAAGGACGAGTACGAGGTAGCCCGGCTGCTCACCCGACCGGAGCTGCTCGAGGAGGTGCAGACGCAGGTTCCCGGCGCGACGAAGGTGACCTACAACCTGCACCCGCCGGCGCTTCGGGCGATGGGCATGGACCGCAAGCTGCGGCTCGGCGCCTGGTCCAGGCCGGTGCTGAAGGCGACAGCGAAGGGCCGGTTCCTGCGAGGCACCAAGCTCGACCCGTTCGGCCGTGCTCACGTGCGGGTCGTGGAGCGCGAGCTGGCCTCCTCGCACGCAGCACTCGTAGAGCGGCTCACCCGTGAGCTGACCGCCGAGTCCTACGCGACGTCGGTCACAGCAGCAGCGGCGTCCGAGATCATCCGCGGCTTCGAAGACGTCAAGCTGCGCAACGTCGAGCGCTACCGCGAGGCGTTGGTGTCGCTCGGGCTCTAGAGGCCGGTCAGGAACTCGACCAGCCCCTCCATGTAGGTCCGCTGGTCGTCGTACATGGCCAGGTGGCTGCCCTGCGCGCAGTGCAGGTAGTGGCCGCGCGGCAGCACCTGGGCCATCCAGCGCAGGTGCGCCGGGTCCATGGTGTCGTGAGCGCCGCCGATGACCAGCGTTGGCACGGTGATGCGGTGCAGGTCGGCCGTGCGGTCCCAGTCCGCGAGCAGGCCGGACGCGCCCAGCTCGCTGGGGCCCTGCATGGGCACGTAGAGGCGCTGGTTGATGTGCGCGAAGGCGCGCGTCACCGGATCGGGCCAGTCCCCAGGGGTCATCCGCAGCACGTGGTGCCGGTAGTGGTGCTCCATGAGCAGCTGTTCGTACTCCGGCTCCTCCGTGAGGCCGTCCGCCTCGAGCTCCTTGATGCGGACCAGCGCCTCCTGGTCCATCGACGGCATGAGCACCTGCTCGGCGTAGGCGTTGTACGCCGGCACGCTCGCCATCATGTTGGAGATCACCAGCCCCTTGAGGTGGCGCTGGTGCGCGAGGGCGTACTCCATCGCGAGGATGCCGCCCCACGAGTGGCCGAGCAGCACGAAGTCCTGGTCGTGGAGCCCGAGCGCCAGCCGCACCTGCTCGACCTCGTCGACGAAGCGGTCGACCTGCCACAGCGACGGCTCGTCGGGCTGGTCGCTGTAGAACGATCCGAGCTGGTCGTAGTAGTAGAACTCGATGCCTGCGCCCGGCAACCAGGTGTCCAAGCACTCGAAGTACTCGTGCGTGCACGCCGGTCCGCCGTGCAGCAGCAGCAGCTTGGTCGTCGGGTTGTTGCCGACCCTCTTGGTCCAGACCTTGAAGGTCCCCACCGGTGTGCTGACCGGGATCGTGCGGACGCCGCCGCTGAGCACGTCGACGCGTCCGTGGTTGTCGTAGTACGACACGGTGCCCCCACCCCCTGTCGGGAGTGTGGCGCTAACCGGCGCGCGGCGGAAGGACCAGTCCTGTCACCTCGCCGAGGAAAGCACCCCGGCCGGTGCGGGCCCGGATCACCACCTCGTCGCCGTCCTCGAGGAACGTCCGGCCCTTGACCGGGTCGCGGCCGTTCCACGTGAGCTCGATGAACGAGCCCCGCTGGTCCACGGCGTCGCCGCTGACGGTTCCGCTCGCGAACAGGTCGCCGGTGCGCAGCGAGGCGCCGTTGGACGTCAGGTGGGCCAGCATCTGCGGCGCGGTCCAGTACATCCCGGCGTACGGCGGACAGCTGACCACCTCGCCGTTCAGCTCGAGCTCGAGGACGACATCCAGCCCCCAGTCGCCGTCGACCTGCAGGTGCTCGGCGACCGGCGGCTCCTTCCCCGGGGCCGGGACGCGGGGCAGCGCGTCGAGGGGCACCACCCAGGGGCTGATCGAGGTGGCGAAGGACTTGCCGAGGAACGGCCCGAGCGGCACGTACTCGTAGCTCTGGATGTCGCGCGCGCTCCAGTCGTTGAGGATCACGACGCCGAAGACGTGGTCCTCGAAAGCGCCTGTGCTCACGGACTTCCCGAGCTCCGAGGGAGTGCCGACGACGAAGCCGAGCTCGACCTCCACGTCGAGCTTCTCCGACGGCCCGTAAGTCGGACCGGGCAGGCGCAGGCCACGCGGTCGGTGGATGTCGGTGCCGCTGACGACGACGGTGCCGGCCCGGCCGTGGTAGCCCACCGGGAGGTGCTTCCAGTTGGGCAGCAGGGGCTCGCCGTCGGGGCGGAACATCCGCCCGAGGTTTGTGGCGTGCTGCTCCGAGGCGTAGAAGTCGACGTAGTCGGCCACCTCGAAGGGCAGGTGCAGCTCCACCTCGCGGGCCGGCACCAGCGGCTGGTCCACCAGCGAGCGGACCTGCTCACGGACGGCCCGCCAGCGCGCGGGGCCCTGTGCCAGGAACGGGTTGAGGGAGCCGACGGCCCAGTCGGGCCCGAGGTGCTCGGACAGGTCC
>JBKOVB010000148.1:0-5580 GCA_046723735.1 Actinomycetota bacterium
GCCGTCCGCCAGCCGGAGGGTGCGCATCCCGGCGTACATCTGGGCCAGCGGGAAGTCGTCCGAGACGCCCGCGCCGCCGTGCACCTGGATGGCCCGGTCGATGACGTTGAGCGCCACGCGCGGCGCAACCACCTTGATGGCGGAGATCTCGGTCCGGGCGCCGCGCGCCCCGACGTTGTCGATCATCCACGCCGCTTTGAGGGTGAGCAGCCGGGCCTGCTCGATCTCCATCCGCGACTCCGCGATCGCCTGCTGCACCACGCCCTGACGCGCCAGCTCCTTGCCGAACGCCACCCGCGAGACGGCCCGCTCGCACATCAGCTTGAGGGCCCGCTCCGCCACACCGATGGACCGCATGCAGTGGTGGATGCGGCCCGGACCCAGCCGGGCCTGGGCGATCATGAAGCCGTCGCCCTCGTTGGCGATCAGGTTGCTGACCGGCACCCGGACGTCGGTGAAGCGGATCTCGGCGTGACCCGCCTGGTCGTGGTAGCCGAACACCGGCAGCGCCCGCACGACCTCGACCCCCGGGGTGTCGAGGGGCACGAGGATCATCGACTGCTGCCGGTGCACCGACTCGGTCGGGTCGGTCTTCCCCATCACGATGAGGATCTTGCAGCGGGGGTCGTTGGCGCCCGTGGTCCACCACTTGCGGCCGTTGATGACGTAGTCGTCACCGTCCTTCTCGATACGCGTCGAGATGTTGGTGGCGTCGGAGGAGGCGACGTCGGGCTCGGTCATCGCGAAGGCGGAGCGGATCTGGCCCTCCAGCAGCGGGCGGAGCCACTGCGCCTTCTGCTCGGGGGTGCCGAACATGTGCAGCACCTCCATGTTCCCGGTGTCCGGAGCGGCGCAGTTCAGGGCTTCGGGGGCGAGCTGCACCGACCAGCCGGTGAGCTCCGCGAGGGAGGCGTAGTCGAGGTTCGACAGCCCGCTGACGTCCGGCAGGAACAGGTTCCACAGGCCCCGCGTCCGCGCCTCGGTCTTCAGCTCCTCCACGACCGGCGGGAGGGTGTGGTCGTGCGGTCCCTTCTCCGCCCGGTAGGCCGCGTAGACCGGCTCGGCGGGGAAGACCTTCTCGTCCATGAAGGCCGACAGGCGGCCGAGGTAGTCCTCGGCCTTGGGCGAGAGCGCGAAGTCCATGCCCGCACCCTGCCATGCCTGTCGGGGCAGGACGGGTACGGCCCCCTACCCTGAGCCGGGTGAGGATCCCGGACGGAGACCTGATGCCGGCGCGCCGGCACCGGTACGGCGGGGGCTACCGTCGGCGGCGTCGCCGTCGCGGACGTCGGCTGGCCCTCGTGGCCCTCGTGCTGCTGGCCGCCGCCGCCGTCGCCTACTGGCTCACCCGGGACGACACGCCCACTCTCGTCGCGGCACCCTGCCCCACCCCCTCCGCCCGGCCGTCGGTGACCTTGCCGCAGCCGCAGCACGTGCGGCTGCGGCTTCTCAACGGCACTCCGCGCAACGGGCTCGCGACCACACTGGGACAGCAGCTGGCCGCGCGCGGCTTCGTGGTCCTCAGCGCCGGCAACGCCTCGGCGGCGCTGGCGGGCCCCTCCCAGGTGACGTACGGCGCCGGTGCCGAGACGGCGGCGCGCGTCGTGTCGTCGCACGTGCTCGGCTCGGTGGTGCTGCGCGCACCCGCTGCGCCGCCCGGCACGGTGACGGTGGTGCTGGGTGGCGACTTCCGCCGGCTGGCCACCCCTGCCGAGGCAACCGCGGCGCAGCGCGCCGTCACGCCGTTGGCCTCGGCGCTCCCCACCCGGAGCTGCGGCGCGTGAGCCACCGCGAGCCTGGCATGTGCTGCAATGCGCATGAGGTGATCAGGTGAGCAACCGGCTGAGCCCGCTGGACGTGTCGTTCCTCTACATGGAGACGCCCAGCACGGCGATGCATGTCGGCGGCGTCGCGGTGTTCGAGCCGCCCGCCGGGGGCTTCGACTACGAGCGGCTCTGTGAGCTCATCTCCGAGCGGATCGGGCTGGTGCCGCGGTACCGGCAGAAGGTGCGCTGGGTGCCTGGTCGACTCGCCAACCCGGTCTGGGTCGACGACCGAGACTTCGACGTCAGCTACCACGTGCGTCGGTCGGCACTGCCCAAGCCCGGCAACGAGTCCCAGCTGCGCGAGCTGGTGGGACGGCTGCAGAGCCGACAGCTGGACCGCAACCGGCCCCTGTGGGAGATCTACCTGGTCGAGGGGTTGGAGGGCGGCCGCGTCGCGATCGTCACCAAGACCCACCACGCCATGGTCGACGGCGTCTCCGCGGTCGACATCGGGACGGTCATCCTCGACCTCGAGCCCACTCCGCGCGAGGTGCCGCTCGACGACTGGCAGCCGCACAAGGAGCCCAGCAGCCTCGCGCTGCTCAGCGGTGCCGTGACGGACCTGCTCGCGAAGCCCTCGGGGGCGCTCGACACCGTCAAGGCGGCGGTGGTCGACGCGCGCGAGACGGCGGGCAAGGTGGCGTCGCTCGCCGGCGGGCTGCTGGCGCAGGTGCGCACCATGGCCAGGCAGGCGCCCGCGACGCCGCTCAACGTGCCGATCGGCGAGCAGCGCCGCTTCGGCATGGCCACGACGAACCTCGACGACTACAAGCGCATCCGCAAGGCCCACGGCGGGACGGTCAACGACGTCGTGCTGGCCACGGTCGCGGGGGCGCTGCGCACCTGGTTGCTCACCCGCGGGGAGACGGTCACGCCCACGACGGTGGTGCGGGCCATGGTGCCCGTGAGCATCCGCAACGACGGGCAGCACGGGGAGCTGGGGAACCGGGTCTCGTCGTACTTCGTGGATTTGCCGGTGGGGGAGCCCAGCGCGGTCATGCGGCTGCACCAGGTGTCCTACGCGATGCGGGCCCACAAGGAGAGCGGGTCGGCGGTCGGGGCCGAGGCGCTTGTGCAGCTGTCGGGGTTCGCCCCGCCGACGATCCACGCCCTGGGTGCCCGGACGGCGAGCTCGCTCACCCGGCGGCTGTTCAACCTGGTGGTCACGAACGTGCCCGGCCCGCAGTTCCCGCTCTACGCCGCGGGCGCGAAGATGCTGTCGATGCACCCGGTCGTGCCCCTGGCGAAGAACCAGGCCGTGAGCATCGGCCTCACGTCGTACAACGGCGGGGTCTTCTACGGGCTCAACGCCGACCGCGACGCCATGCCCGACATCGACGTGCTGGCGCAGTGCATCGAGGAGTCCCTCGCCGAGCTGCTCGGGACCGTCTGAGGTGCGCGTCTACCTGCCCTCGACGTTCTCGCAGCTGGCCGAGCTGCTGGACAAGGGCGAGGTGGGTGACCCTCCGCTGCCGGGCTTCGCCGTCACGTCCGAGCTGCGTGAGTGGTACGCCGAGGGCGACCTGGAGGAGCTGGAGTACGTCGCCCTCACGCTCGCCGCCCGGGCGTCCGTGCGGCTGCTCGACGCCGACCCCGACGCCGTACGCCGGAGGGTGGTCGTCGTGGCCGAGGTGCCCGACACGGCGGTGACCCCGGCCCGGCACGTGGACCGGGCGGCGGTGAAGGTGGGCGTCGGGGTGCCGATGCGGGACGTGCAGGCGGTGCACGTGGACGACCCCGAGGCGGTGCCGGACGTGACCGTCGCGGCGGACGCGGTGGTCGAGGCCGACCTCGGGTCGGAGGACGCGGCGTTCCGGATGGAGCAGGCCGAGGGGCACGAGCTCGGGTGGTACGCCACCCAGGAGATCGGCGCGCTGCTCGAGCTGGGCTGAGCGCCCCGCGGAAGACGCGGTGCCCGGCGAGCGTTGGTGGGAGGATGGTGCTACCGCACCCGCCCGTCCTGCCCAGAGGGAGACCCCCCGTGCTCGACGCCACCACCGTGGTCCCGCTGCCCGTCAACGAACCCGTCCGCACCTACGCGCCCGGCAGCCACGAGCGTGCCTCGCTGGAGGCGCGCCTGAAGGAGCTGTCCGCCGAGCAGGTCGACCTGACCAGCACGGTCGACGGCCAGCAGCGGATGGCCTCCGGCGAACGTTTCGAGATCGTGCAGCCGCACCGGCACGCTGCCGTGCTGGGCACCACCGCGGAGGCGGGTCCCGGGGACTGGCAGGACGCTGTGAACGCGGCGCTGCGCGCCGCGCCGGCGTGGCGCGCGCTGTCCTACGACGACCGAGCCGCGATCGTGCTGCGTGCGGCCGAGCTGCTCGCCGGTCAGTGGCGCGACACCCTCAACGCCGCGACGATGCTCGGCCAGAGCAAGAGCGTCCACCAGGCCGAGATCGACAGCGCCTGCGAGCTCATCGACTTCATGCGCTTCAACGTCGCCTTCGGCCGGCAGGTGCTCGCCGAGCAGCCGATCAGCTCGCCCGGCACCTGGAACCGGATGGACCACCGGCCCCTCGAAGGCTTCGTGCTGGCCATCACGCCGTTCAACTTCACCGCGATCGCCGGCAATCTGCCGCTCGCTCCGGCGCTCATGGGCAACACCGTGGTCTGGAAGCCCTCGCACACCCAGCAGCTGGCTGCGCACTTCACGATGAGGCTGCTCGAGGCCGCCGGCCTGCCGCCCGGCGTCATCAACCTGGTGACGGGCTACGGCACCCACTCCGCGGTGGCCGTGGAGGACCCCCATCTCGCAGGCATCCACTTCACCGGTTCCACGGCGGTGTTCCAGCGGCTGTGGCAGCAGGTGGGCGCCAACATCTCGTCGTACAAGACCTACCCGCGGCTGGTCGGCGAGACGGGCGGCAAGGACTTCGTGCTGGCCCACCCGTCGGCCGACGCGGTCGCGCTCGAGGTGGCGCTGGTGCGCGGCGCCTTCGAGTACCAGGGGCAGAAGTGCTCGGCGGCCTCGCGGGCGTACGTGCCGCGCGCGCTGTGGGAAGGCGGCCTGCGCGACGCGGTCGCCGCCCGGACCGGGTCGCTCGTGTACGGCGACATCACCGACCTGAGCGTGTTCGGAGGCGCCGTCATCGACCGGCGCTCCTGGACCAAGCTGGACGGCGTGCTGCGCGCCGCGAAGGACGACCCGGCGCTGACCGTGCTCGCCGGCGGGACGGCTGACGACAGCGAGGGCTTCTTCGTCCGGCCCACCGTGATCGAGACGAGCGACCCGATGCACGACGTGATGCGCACTGAGTACTTCGGCCCGGTGCTGGGGGTGCACGTCTACGACGACTGGGACGAGGTCCTGCCGCTCGTGGACCGCACCGCGCCGTACGCCCTGACCGGCTCGGTGTTCGCGCAGGACGCCGGGGCGGTCGAGCAGGCCACGGAGGCGCTGCGCTTCACGGCAGGGAACTTCTACGTCAACGACAAGCCCACAGGTGCGGTCGTGGGGCAGCAGCCCTTCGGCGGTGCCCGTGCCAGCGGCACCAACGACAAGGCCGGGTCGGTGCTCAACCTGCACCGCTGGACGTCGCCGCGAGTCATCAAGACGACGTTCGTGCCGCCGCACGACCACCGCTACCCGCATATGGGCTGAGCGGTGACCCTCGACCCGGCCGGAGACCCGGACCGCTACGACCCCGCCCGCGAGGACGAGGTGCCGAGCGGTCCGCTCGACCCGGCCGCCGACCCGGACCGCTACCGCGGCGGCCCGACCCTGCCCGGGCTGCTCGGCGAGGGCGCGTTC
>JBKOVB010000066.1:0-19039 GCA_046723735.1 Actinomycetota bacterium
AGAGAGAGCTGCTCGTCCTGCTCGGGGAAGCGGAACGCCGCGGCGAGCGAGGGCGCCTGGGTGGCGAGGAACAGCGCCCCCGGGTCGTCGACGGGGATCAGCACCGGACGGTTGCCGAGCCGGTAGCCGAGCAGACGTAGCTGCGCGACGAGCTCCCCGGGGCGGTCTTCGTCGTACGCCGCCTGGTGCGTCCCGGCCACGTAGCGCGACACGGAGACGGCCGTGCGCTTGTGCCGGTGCACGAGATGGCAGGGGACGCCGAGCGGGCCGAGCGACCGCATGACCCCGAGCGCGCTGTGCATGAGAAGCCCTGGATGCGTTGCCAGGACCACCACAGGTACGGCGGGACGCTCGGCCAACGCTCACTCCCCGGCCGGCACGGTCGTCGGGCGGAGCCCGTCGTCGGGCCGCTCCCCGCCGGTGATCCGGACCAGCTCGCCGTCCTCGACGGCGAACACGGCGTCGAGGTCGTCGTGGTGCGTGAGGACGAAGTCGAGGTCACGCTGCTGCCCGGTCGCCAGCAGGTACCGCGCGCTCGCCCCGGTCGCGAGGGCGCTCAGCGGCGCCCCGCTCCAGCGCGCCACGATCTCGGCCGTGGCGGATTCAGGTCTGTAGCCACGCCCGATCAGCCCCTCGGCGATCCAGGCGCAGCAGAGCTGGTCCTCCTCCCGGAACACGCCTCGCGTCCCGGCACCGACGACGGCCACGCGCTCGTGCCGGCCGGCGAGGCGGTCGACCTGCGCGGCGACGTTGCGCAAGCAGGCCGCGTAGAGGGCCTCGCGAGGCTGCACGTCGGCCAGGAGCTGCGTCCCGGACGTGGAGAGCAGCACGACCGGGCGCTCGGTGTCCTGCCGCTGCTCGAGCGCGGCCGGGCTGTTGGTCTCGTCGAACCCGAAGGGCATGGCTCCGCCGAGCTCACCGGCGAGGATCGCGTTGTCCAGCTTGGCGTGCACGCGGACGGCGTCGTCGAGAGACCCGACCGGAAAGCAGCGCCGCCCGGTCGCCACCGCCGTCACGGCCGTGGTGGTGGCGCGGATGACGTCGATCGCCACGACGGCCCACCCGTCGCCGTACCGGGGCATGCTCTGGGGCTCCACGTCGATGACGATGGTTGCGGGCACGTCGCTCCTCGTCAGGTCGTCAGCTGGCCGCGGGCGCGAGTGCCGGCGGGGCGAGAAGGGGGTTGCGGAAGGCGTCCGAGTGCAGGCCGCGGCGGTAGATCTCCACCCGGAGCAGCTCTTCGAGGCGGACGTTGCACAACCGGACCTCGGGACCGAAGTGGTCCAGGAGCGCGAACTGGCTGGGCTTCGTGGGGGCCTCGAACATCAGGCGCCGGAGCGAGAACGCCTGGGCGAACTGGTCGGCCAAGGACCCGTTGAACGCGCCGTCCTCACCGAAGAGCCCGACGCCCGCGGCGCTCTCGCGCGCCTCCACCACCAGCTCGACGGCGCCGGCCTCGAGCCAGCTGCGCCCGACGTCGATCAGCCGCGCCGTCTCGACGGCGTCGAAGCTCCCCGCGTGCTTGCCGCCGAGCTCGTACTGCACCTGCATGCCGCGCTCGCGCGCCATCGTCACGATCCTGTCAGGGTCGAGGGACGTGCTGGTGAAGCCCTGCCCGGCCTCGATCCGGCTGAATCCGATGGACGCGCACAGGTCGAGGTACTCCGGAAGTCGGCCCTGGACGACCGCGATCTCGAACGGGCCGCCGCCGGAGACGCTCTGCACGCCGTGTTCGGCCACGGCGCGCACCTTGGCCCGGGTGACCCGCGCGTCGGCGATGATCCAGCACGCCATCGAGATCTTCATGCTCGCCATGAGATGCGAGCTCTGGTCCAGGTGGCCGCAGAGCGTGCCGAGGTCGTAGCCCGGGTCGAACGGGCTCGTGGCCGGCGGCGGCTCCCGGACCCCGACGAGCTCGAGGTACCGGGCCGTCGCGTCGGGCGCCCGTGAGTCCGTCAGGTCGATCCGCTGGATGCTGTCAGCGGGCATGGCCCCTCCAGGCAGAGCAGGGTGCTTCGTGTAGGAAAGAGAGAGCGTGCTCAGCACCCAGATACGCCGGGTGCCTGGGCCCGCCGAGGCCTGAGCGGTGCCCGGGGTTCCCGCGACGTCGGTGCCGGACCTAGGTTCGAGCCGTGCGGAGACTGCAGCTCGTCGTCGTGGCGCTCGTCGGCGGGCTGCTCGTCGTACCGGCGGCGGCCGCTGAGCTCCCGTCGCCGACCGTCAGGCTCGACCGGACCGGCGCCGCCCAGGGCGAGCAGGTGCTCTTCAGCGTGGCCCACTGCGGCGGCGTGCTCCTGGCCGTGACGTTCGAGGACGTCCGCGGCCGGCGCTTCCCGCTCGACGCGCCGGCGCCAGCCGGCGGCTACCACGCCCCCCAGGCGCTCGGCACGTCCGGGACCTACGCCGGAGGCTCCTTCGTCGTGCCGGACGCCGCACATGACGGCCGGGGACGCCTCGAGGCGGTCTGCCGGCAGAACGGGCACGGCGTCGCCCCCCTCGCCGTAGGCACGAGCACGGGAAGGCGCAACAGGTCGCCGGCCGCCCTCATCACGCTCGCCCTGATCGTGGGCATCTACCTGCTGCTGCACAGGTTGCGCTCGGCCCGGGTACCTGACCCGACGGAGCCTTACGTCGTCCGCGACAAGGACGCGCCTTCGGGATCGTGACGGCGTCCGCCCCGCCGTACGCCGTGGTTGTCGCCCGGGTGCACGTCGCCGACGACCACGACCGGTGAGAGCATGCTCCGATGAACTCCGTGACCTTGCGTCCCGAGCGCACGACCTTGTTCGTGGTCCTGGTGCTGCTGATCTGCGCCCTCCCGCTGGGCCTGTCGTCGTGGTGGCTCGCCTGGGTGCTGCTGCTGCCGGTCGCGGCGCTGGTGTACGTCCTGCGCGCCCGCGTCGTCGCCTCGCCCCAGGGCCTCGAGGTCTGCAACGGCCTCGCCGTGCACCGCGTGACGTGGGAGGACGTGGCCGGTTTCAAGGTCCCGGACCACGGCCCGGTCACGCTGCTCCGCCGTGGCGCCAGGCCGCTACGCCTGCTGGCCGCCAACCGTCGGCAGCTGCCGGACGTGCTCGCCATGTCCCCGCGCGAGGAGCAGCCCACCTAGTGGCGACGACCTTCGAGGTGACCAGCTCCGACGGGACGGTCATCCGCTGCTGGCGCAGCGACACTCCGGGCATACCGCTCGTCATCGCGAACGGGCTGGGCACCATCCCCGAGGCCTGGCCCACGCTGGTGGCGGAGGGCAGCGGCTTCGACAGCATGACGTGGTACCACCGGGGCACCTTCGGCTCCGCCCGCCCCGCGGACCCTTCGCGCATCACCGTCGACGACCACGTCGAGGACATGCTGGCGCTGATGGACCACCAGGGCGTCGAGCGGGCGCTGGTCTGCTGCTGGTCCATCGGCGTGAACGTCGCGTTCGAGCTCGCCCAGAAGCACCCAGAACGGGTCGCCGGGATCATGGCGGTCGCCGGGGTGCCGGGCGGCACCTTCTCGACCATGGGCGGACCGCTGCGGATCCCGCGGCGGCTGCGCAAACCGATCAGCACGCGCGTCGCCCGCCTCATGCGCCGCACAGGGGGCTTCGCCACCGCGGTGGCGCCGCGGATCCCGCTCACCCCCAGGACGGTCTGGCTGCTGACCCACTCGGGCTTCATGCTCCCGGCGGCCACGCCGGAGCGGGTGATCCCGATGCTGGAGCAGTTCATCCGCCACGACTGGACCTGGTACGGCGAGCTCGCCGTGGCCGCCTCCGAGCACGACTTGATGGACCTGCACTTCGTGGAGTGCCCGGTGACCCTGGTGGCCGGCAAGCACGACGTCCTGACCTCGATGCACGACGTGGTGGACGCCGCGGCGAAGATCCCGCACGCCCAGATCAGCATCCTGCCGGGCAGCCACTTCCTGCCGCTGGAGCACCCGCAGGAGCTCCACGACCTGCTCGAGGACCTCGCCCGCCGGGCCGAGGTGCAGAAGCCCTAGGTACGACGTCGCAGTGCCACGAGCGCCGTCGCCGCGACGCCGGGGAGCAGGCTCGCGAGCAGCAGCCATGGGACAGGCACGGGGACCGGTGCGGTGCGCCGCTCTGCGGCCGGCTCGAGGGCCACGACCCGTTCCAGCCGGCCGGTGGGCTTCGCCGGGGCGGACGCGACCCCGGCGTGTGCCGCGAGGCGCCTGCTCGGCGTGGAGGCCTTGCGGGCCTGCGCGCTGACGGCTGCCGGCACGAGCAGGGCCGGCCTCGTCGTACCGGTCACGAACAGCTGGACGCCGCGGGAGGGCAGCAGGTCGGCCGCGTCGCGCCCGGACAGGTCGCCTCGCCTGGAGGCGTTCGCGAACAGCAGGTAGGGGCCTGCGGGCAGCACCGCCGCCGTGTCTGGCAGGCCGACGGTGACGGTGCCGGCGGTGCGCCTCAGCACCGGTAGCGACACCGTCCGGGCGTCGGCGTCGACGAGGTGCGTCTGCGCGGTGTTGCGCACGAGCACCACCGACGCGACCCGGCCGGCGTCCGGGGTGCTCACGGTCAAGGTGCGTGCCCCGGCCACGACCCCGGTCAGGGTCGGGCGCGCAGGGTCGGAGAAGTACGGCGGCAGCCACACCTGGAACGAGGCGTCGTGGTGGTTGTTGGTGCCGTCGCGTCCGGGCAGGTCGGGGGTGTCGGTCGTCTGGGCGTAGCCGGTGGCGATGGGCGCGTGACCGCCGATCAGCACCGAGCCGTCCTGCAGCAACAGGGCGTTGTTGTGGTAGGTCCGCTTGCGGGCCTGGCTGCCGGCCGACGCCCACGAGCCGCCCGTGTAGCGGCCCGCGGCGTCGACGGTCGGCGTGAACAGCTCGTCGGTGCGGATCGGCGACTCGCTGCCGGGGAGGTCGACCTCGTCGACGTTGGCCCCGCTCGAGACGAAGACCTGTCCGTTGGGGAGCGGCGTGGCCGTGCCGTACCAGCGCGGAGTGAGCAGGTCGCCCGTGCCGACGGTCGTCAGCGTCTCGGTGGCGCCGGCGGTACCAATCGTCGTGATGCGGCTGTTCGCGACTGCGACGTAGGAACCCGGGCTGGTGCCGAGCACGCCCCCGGCCGTCAGGAACGAGGCCGACGTGTAGGCCGGGACGCCGCCCTTGACCGAGGACGGCCGCATCGTGAGCGCGGCGGAGAACGTCGAGCCGCGAAAGCCGACGAACGGCAGCGCCGTGGGGTTGGCCGCGAGGTACGCCGGGTCGGCGCCCGGCACGCCCAGGTCGGTCCAGGTCTTGGTTCGCGGGTCGTAGCTGCTCGCCGTCTCCCAGGTGGCCTCGTCGTACGCCTGGCCGGCCGGGTTGAAGTCCTGGCCCGCCGCGTCGTAGTAGACGTGCCCGTCGGGCAGCAGGTGCAGGCGCGGGAACAGCGGCAGGCTCTTGCTTGCGCTCGGCGGGTTCACGACCCACTGCGGGTCCCTGCTGCCGATCGTGAGGGTCTCGGTCTGGGTGACGTTGGTGCCCGACTCGGCGGGACGCGTCGGGTAGACCGGCTTGAGGAGCTTGTCGACGCCGCTCGCGACGAGGACCTGCCCGTCGGCGAGGGTGACGAGGCTCGGGTACCAGCGGCCGTAGCGCATGGTCGGGCCCTGCCGCCACCGGTCGGCCGAGGCGTCGAACACCCGGCTGTTGCGGACGCCCGCGAGCTCTGCGACGCCCTTGTCCACGACGGGCACGTACGGCTCGCTGTACCAGTCGGTGCCACCGGCGTCGAGGACGTCCCCGTTGGCGAGCAGCACCTGGTCGGAGCAGAACAGGTCGCCGTCGTTGTAGGGGTAGTGCTTCGCGGCGAGGGGCCCGAGCGGCAGGTCGTCGGGGTGCGTCGTCTGGTCCGCGCCGCCGTCCTGGTTCCCCGGAACGCGGTACGCCGGACCACCTGCGCCCAGGGTCAGCAGACGGCTCTCGTCGTTGACCGTGAGGCGCCCGCCGTCGGTGAGCACCGTGTTGGTGCCCGTGATCTGCTCCTCACCCTCGAGGGCGTTCCAGAACAGCACCCGGCCGTCGGGCAGGTCCACCATCGACGCGCCGGCCGGCAGGCAGTCGTACGCGCGCGGGTTCCCGGCCGGCGCACCGGTCTTGGCGGGCGAGGTGACGCAGCCGTTCGCGTCGGTCGCGACGCCGGCCCGACGCCCGCCCGAGAAGGTGTTGGTCGCGGCGTCGTAGCGTGCGCCGTCCTCGCGGAACGGCGTGAGGTAGCGACCCTGCCCGCCGGTCGCCGCGCCGGCGGTGGGCACGAGCAGCAGCGGGAGCCCGGCGACCGAGAGCGCCAGGGCGAGGGCAGGACGTCTCACGGACGCTCCAGGGGACGAAAGGCTCTTTCAGGACTGTTCGCCCGGCACCTTCCCACGGATCACCCGCACTGCCCAGGGACGTCGCCGCCGGCGACGCAGGTACCACCCGGTTGTCGCAGCGCCGACCGCGACGGCGACCGCGCCCGCCTCTGCCCACCTGCGGTGCCGGGTGGGCGCCGGGGGCAGCACCGCACCCAGCGCCTGTGCACGCGGCACCCAGGTGACCGTGCCGCGGATCGCGCCCGGCACGCCGTCCACCAGCGCCGGGACGCTCCACCGCTGCAGGACGACCTGGTGCTGCCGCTGGTCGGCCGGCGGCTCGTCGTGCGGGTAGCGCAGCCTGGCGTCCAGCCACGTGAACGTCGCGCCCGTCCCGACCCGCGCCCAGCCCGCACCCGAGACGACGAGGCCTCGGGCCGCCCGGTCGGCCCGCCACGACGGGCTCGCGAGCGCCGCGTCGACCTGTCCGCCGGCCAGCCGCAGGAACGGCCCGCCATCGGCGCCGCGCACCTCCACGCGATGGCCCCGGGCGACGCGGACGAAGAGTCCGGGAAGCTCGCCCTGCAGCGCTGTCGCGGAAAGCCCAGCGGGGGCCGAGGTCACGGCCACCACGAGGCCGCCCCGGACGGGCGAGAAGACCACGCGCCCCGCCGCGCGCACCGGCCGGCCGCCGTACCTCAGCGGGATGCTCCAGACGGCCACGACGCGCTCGATGCCCGCCGCCCGCACCGAGTGGTCCACGGCGACCGGCGGTCGCAGCCGTGGGTCGAACTCCGACCAGGTGCTCCCCCGGCTGACGCGCACCCAGCGCACCCGGCCCGGGCTGGGTGGCGGCGCCCCCTCGGGCACCGCCGTGGTGAGCCAGTCGGGGCTGCCGAGGTCGGCGAGCACGCCGTCGCGACTGACGCGGAGGAAGGGGCGGCCGCCCGCCCCGAGCACCTCGAGCGGTACCGCGGTGGTATTGGTGACGACCAGCTCGTCCAGCACGCTGGGCCGGATCGCGACCGCGGCGCCCGCCGGCAGGGCAGGGTGGACGTCGTCGAGGACGGTACGCAGCGCCGGGTCACGGTACGAGTGAGCGGCTGCCGGCAGGGGCAGCAGGACCGGCACGAGCGCGAGGAGCAGCAGTCTCCCGCGCCGTGTCATGGCCGACATCCTGCCCGGCCCGTCCTCCCTGTCGGCGACACTGGTCTGATGAGCGTCACGTCGGAAGCCGGCTCGGCCGCCGAGCCGGGCGGCCCCGGGCCGCACCGGCGGCACGCGATCGTCCGCGCCGCTGCCACCGCCGCGGAGGCCGCGCGCCCCCAGCCGGCAGGCGTGGTCCGCCGTACCGTGCGGCTCATCGCCGACGTGTGGCGCAAGAGCGACCGCGACCGGATCCTCGGGCTCGCCGGCGAGAACGCGTTCATGGCGATGCTCACGGTGTTCCCGACGCTGATCGTGTTCGCCGCCGTCCTGGGCCAGCTCGAGAGCTTCATCGGCAGCGACAACACCGAGAAGGTCAAGAGCTCGATCACCGACTTCTTCACACGCGTCCTCACGAGCAACGCGGACGGCGTCGACAAGACGGTCCGCCAGCTGTTCGACACCAATGGGCGAACCCTGACGGTCGCCCTCGCGGTGGCGCTCGCCTCGCTGGCTCAGGCCTTCGCCAGCGTGCTCAACACCGTCTCGGTGGCCTACGACCTGCACGACCACCGCGGCTGGTGGCGCCGCCGGTTGATCGGGCTGCTCCTCGGCCTCGGCTCGGTCATCGCCGGCGTGGTCATGGCGGCGGCGTACGTCATCGGCCCGCTGTTCGGGCACGCCGGCGAGATCGTCGAGCGGATCGGCCTGTCGGAGGAGTACTCGTTCGTCTGGGCCTGGCTGCGCTACCCCGTCGCGTTCCTCGCCCTGGTCGCCTGGGCCACGACGCTGTTCCACATCTGCCCCGACCGGCCGTCGCGTTGGCGCAACGGCCTTCCCGGGGGACTGCTCACGGCGACCCTGTGGGTCGGGGCGTCGCTGCTGTTCAGCAGCTATCTCGCGGTCGTGGTGCCGCGCTCCCCCGTGCTGGGCGCACTCGGAGGCGGCCTCATCCTGCTGACCTGGCTCTACCTGCTGTGCCTGTCGATCCTCGTCGGGGCGGAGCTCAACGCGACCCTGCTCGCCCGTCGGGCCGCCCGGGAGGCTGCCGCTACTCGCTGACGCCGAGCTTCTCGAGCACGAGACGGCGTACGACGGAGGCGTCGGCCTGACCGCGGGTGGCCTTCATCACGGCACCCACCAGGGCGCCGGAGGCGGCCACCTTCCCGCCGCGCACCTTCTCCGCGACGTCGGCGTTGGTCGCGATGGCCTCGTCCACCGCCGCCGCGAGCGCGCCCTCGTCCGAAACCACCGTGAGGCCGCGCGCGGCCACGACCTCGTCGGGGGAACCCTCACCGGCGAGCACGCCGTCGACGACCTGCTTGGCGAGCGTCGCGGTGAGCGCGCCCTCGGCGACCAGCGCCACGACCCGCGCGACCTGGGCGGGCGTGATGTCGAGCTCGGCGGCCTCGACGCCCCGGGTGTTGGCGGCCTGGGCGAGGGTCCCCAGCCACCAGTTGCGGGCCTCGGCGGCCGGCGCGCCTTCAGCCACGGTTTCGAGCACCAGGTCGAGGACCCCGGCGTTGACCATGGCCTGGGAGTCGAGCTCGGACAGCCCCAGCTCCGCGGTGAGCCGGGCCCGGCGCACTGACGGCGGCTCGGGCAGCGCCTCCCGCAGCGTTGCGACCCAGACCGGGTCCGGGGCGACGGGCACGAGGTCGGGCTCGGGGAAGTACCGGTAGTCGGTCGCCTCCTCCTTGCTGCGCCCGCTGGTGGTGGTGCCTGTGTCCTCGTGGAAGTGCCGGGTCTCCTGCACGACCTTGCCGCCGGAGCGCAGCACCTCGGCCTGCCGCTCGACCTCGTGCCGGACGGCACGCTCGACCGACCGCAGGGAGTTGACGTTCTTGGTCTCGGTGCGTGTGCCCCACGGCTCGCCCGGGCGGGACAGCGAGGTGTTCACGTCGCAGCGCAGCGAGCCCTGCTCCATGCGCACGTCGCTGACGCCGAGGCCGCGGAGCAGGTCGCGCAGCTCCGTGACGTAGGCCTTCGCCACCGCGGCCGCCTGCAGGCCCGTGCCGGCGATCGGCTTGGTCACGATCTCCACGAGCGGGATGCCGGCGCGGTTGTAGTCGACGAGCGAGTGCGACGCCCCATGGATGCGCCCGGTCGCGCCGCCGATGTGCAGCGTCTTGCCGGTGTCCTCCTCCAGGTGAACCCGCTCGATCTCGACGCGGACCACCTCGCCGTCCACCTGCACGTCGAGCCAGCCGTCGGTGCACAGCGGCTCGTCGTACTGCGAGGTCTGGAAGTTCTTCGGCATGTCCGGGTAGAAGTAGTTCTTGCGCGCGAAGCGACACCAGGTGGCGATGTCGCAGTGCAGCGCGAGCCCGATGCGGATCGTCGACTCGATCGCGGTGGCGTTCACGACCGGCAACGCACCGGGCAGGCCGAGGCAGACCGGGCACACCTGGGTGTTGGGGTCGGCCCCGAACGCCGTCGGGCAGCCGCAGAACATCTTCGAGGCGGTGCCCAGCTCCACGTGGGTCTCGAGCCCGATGACGGGCTCGAACTCCAGCAGGTCGCTCTCGTAGCCCATGTCAGCTCTCCCAGGACAGGGTCGGGACCGGCGCGGGCCGGGCCGCCTCGAAGGCCGCCCCGACGCGGTAGAGCAGGTCGTCGCGCAACGTGGGCGCCATCACCTGCAGGCCCACGGGCAGGCCCTCGGACAGGCCCGCGGGGAACGAGGCCGCGGGTCCGCCGTACAGGTTGGCGGGGATGCTCGCGACGTCCTGGCGGTACATCGCCAGCGGGTCCTCGAGCTTGGCCCCCAGCGGGAACGCGACCGTCGGGCAGGTCGGCGCGACGAGGACGTCGACGGACCTCCAGGCGTTCTGGAAGTCCTGGCTGATGAGGGTGCGGACCTTCTGGGCCTGGCCGTAGTAGGCGTCGTAGTAGCCGCTGGACAGCGCATACGTGCCGAGGATGATGCGGCGCTTGACCTCCGGGCCGAAGCCGACCGCACGGGTCAGGGCCATGACCTCCTCGAGGGAGCGCTCGCCGTCGTCGCCGACCCGCAGGCCGTAGCGCACCGCGTCGAAGCGGGCCAGGTTGCTGGAGGCCTCGCTGGGCGCGATGAGGTAGTACGCCGGCAGGGCGTAGACGAAGTGCGGACAGCTCACCTCGGTGACGGTCGCGCCGAGCTCCTGCAGGAGCTTCACCGCGTCGTCGAAGACCTGCTGCACACCCGCCTCGTAGCCCTCGCCCTGCAGCTCGGTGACGACGCCGACGCGCAGACCGGCGAGGTCGCGGGCACCGGCCGCCTCGACGACCGGCGGCACGGGGGCGTCGATGCTCGTGCTGTCGCGAGGGTCGTGCCCGGCGATGATCTCGTGCAGCAGCGCGGCGTCCATCACGGTGCGGGCGCAGGGACCGGCCTGGTCGAGGCTGCTCGAGAAGGCCACCAGCCCGTAGCGGCTGACCCCGCCGTAGGTCGGCTTCACCCCGACTGTGCCCGTCACGCTCGCGGGCTGGCGGATCGAGCCCCCGGTGTCGGTGCCGATGGCGAGCGGTGCCTGGTACGACGCGAGCGCCGCGCTCGAGCCGCCGCCCGAGCCGCCGGGGATCCGACCCAGGTCCCACGGGTTGCAGGTGGGGCCGTAGGCGCTGTGCTCGGTGCTCGAGCCCATGGCGAACTCGTCCATGTTGGTCTTGCCGAGGATGACCACGCCGGCGGCCTTGAGGCGCGCCGCGACCGTGCTGTCGTACGGCGGGCGCCAGCCCTCGAGGATCTTGGAGCCGCAGGTCGTGGGCACGCCCTCCTGGGTCAGGACGTCCTTGAGCGCGAGCGGCACGCCGGCCAGCGGCCCGGTGAGCTCCCCGGCGTCCACGCGGCGGGCCTGGGCGAGCGCGCCGTCGGCGTCGACGTGCAGGAACGCGTGGACCTTGTCGTCCACCTTCGCGATGCGGTCGAGGTGGGCCTGCGCGACCTCGACGGCACTGACCGTGCGGTCCTTGATGGCAGCGGCCGTCTCGGCCGCGGTGAGCCGGGTGAGGTCGGTCATGTCCGGTGAGGTCATTCTTCGGTGTCCAGGATCCGGGGCACGCGGAAGCGCCCCTCCTCCGCCGCGGGGGCGCCGGCGAGCACCACGTCCCGGGGCAGGCAGGTGACCACGACGTCCGGTCGCGTGACGTTCTCCAGCGGGACGGCGTGGCTGGTCGGGGGGACGTCCGCGGCGTCGGTGACCTCACGGATCTGGGCGACGGCGCCGAGGATGACGTCGAGCTGGCCGGCCATCCGGTCGAGCTCCTCGTCCTCGAGGGCGAGCCGCGCCAGCCGCGCGAGGTGCGCGACCTCCTCGCGGGTGATCTCAGGCATGACCCGAGCCTAGTGACCCCTTGCCGCCCCCTTCCTGCGTCCTACGAACTCCCCCTTGGCTGCGCTCGCGCGTGAGGACGTTGCGGGCGGCGTCATGACCGCGAAACACGGGCGTTGCCGAACCCGGCCATGATGTGAGGCATGTCGTACCTGCTGCGCGTCGTCCTGCCCGACCGCCCGGGCATGCTGGGCGCCGTCGCCACGGCGCTGGGCCACGCCGGCGCGGACATCGTGAGCCTCGACGTCGTCGAGCGCGGCCCTGAGGGCGCCGTCGACGACCTGCTCGTCCAGCTCCCGCAGGGCGGGCTGGCCGACGTGCTCATCACCGCGGCCTGCTCGGTGCCGGGCGTGACCGTGGAGTCGCTGAGGCCCTACCTCGGCGCGGACGACCTGCACCGCGACCTGGAGCTCGTCGACGAGCTCGCCGCGGCGCCGCAGGAGGCGCTGGAGCTGCTCGTCCACCTGGCGCCCGGGGTGTTCCGCGCGGGCTGGGCGCTGCTCGTGACGCCCGGCGGGGTGACCGCGCACAGCCCGGGGGCCCCGGAGGTGGACGAGGCCGTCGTACCGCTCCTGCCGCTCGCCGGGCCGCGCGACGTCACCAGTGACGGCTGGGTGCCGCCGCGCTGGCACGACCTGGGCATCGCGCTCGCCGCCGCGCCGGTCGGCAGCCCGGAGGTGGCGGTCCTCGTCGGCCGCCCCGGCGGACCGCGCTGGCGCCAGTCGGAGGTGCTGCGCCTGGCGCACCTGGCGGGCATCGCCGCGACCGTGGGAGCCGTCAGCAACGCGCAGGTCTGAGCCGCGACCGTGACCGGCGTCCCGACGCTCTCGCGCGACGTCGCGGCCGACGTCGTCCAGCAGGGTACGGCGGAGGCAGCCGAGGTCCTGAAGGCGCTCGGCGTGGACCCGGGCACGGGGCTGACCGAAAAGGAGGCCGCGGCGCGCCTCGCGCGCTACGGGCCGAACGCCGTCGCCTCCCACCGCGCCCGGCTGCTGCCCGTGCTCTGGCGCCAGCTCCGCTCGCCCCTGCTCGGGCTGCTCCTCGTGGCCGCCCTTGCCTCGGCCTTCGTCGGGGAGGGCAAGGACGCGGTGGTCATCGGCGTGATCATCGTGCTGTCGGTGGGGCTCGGCGTGGTGAACGAGTACCGCGCGGAGCAGGCCGCCGAGGCCCTCCACTCGCAGGTCCAGCTGCAGGCCGTGGTCACGCGCGACGGTCGGCGCAGCACGGTGGCGGTCACGAGTCTGGTCCCGGGGGACGTCGTCGACCTGCGCCTCGGCGGCGTCGTCCCGGCCGACCTGCGGCTGCTCGAGACCACCGCGCTGCAGTGCGACGAAGCGGTCCTGACCGGGGAGTCGGAGCCGGTCGACAAGCAGACCGGACCAGTCGCCCCCGGCACGCCGCTGGCGGAGCTGCGCAGCTGCGCGCTCATGGGCACGGTCGTCCACGCGGGCAGCGGCCGGGGTGTCGTCGTCGCGACGGGGGCGACCACCGAGTTCGGGCGCATCGCCGCGGGCCTGGCGACACGGCAGACGGAGACCGAGTTCCAGGTCGGGCTGCGCCGCTTCTCGCTGCTGCTGGTGCGTGTCGCAGCCGTGCTCACCACGTCCATCTTCGTCATCAACGTCGCCCTGGACCGACCCGTCATCGACGCCCTGCTCTTCTCCCTCGCCATCGCGGTCGGGATCACCCCGCAGCTGCTGCCTGCCGTCGTATCGACGGGACTGGCCGCCGGCTCGCGGACGATGCGCCGTCGCAAGGTGCTCGTGAAGCGCCTGGTGTGCATCGAAGACCTGGGCGACGTCGACGTGCTGCTCACCGACAAGACCGGCACGCTGACCCTCGGCCACGTCGAGTTCATGCGGGCGGTCCCCACCGGCGACCGCCGGTCGGCGGAGGTGCTGCGCTACGGCCTGCTCTGCACCGAAGCCGAGGTGGGCGGCAACCCGCTGGACGAGGCGCTGTGGGAGTCCCCCGCCGCCGGCGGCGAGCACGAGGCCCTGTCCGGGTGGACCCGCCTGCGGACCCTGCCCTTCGACCACGACCGGCGGATGGTCTCGGCCCTGGTGCGCGACCCGAACGGCACCCTGCGGCTCGTGACCAAGGGCGCGCCCGAGACCGTGCTCGAGCGGTGCTCCGAGGTCTCACCCGGCGCGCGGAAAGCCCTGGAGGCGGAGTTCGCCGCGGGCCACCGTGTCGTCGCGGTCGCCACCCGCCCGTTCGACCAGGACCGCCCCCTCGCACCGGCCGACGAGCAGCGCCTCTCGTTGCTGGGCTTGCTCGTCTTCCTCGACCCGCCGAAGCCGGGCGTCGCCGACGCCCTCCGCCGGCTCGCCGACCTCGGCATCGGCGTCAAGGTCGTCACCGGCGACAACGCCACCGTCGCGGCGCGAGCCTGCCGCGAGCTGGGGCTGAGGGACGTCACCGTCCTCACCGGAGCGGACGTGGACCGCCTCGACGACGAGGCCCTGGTTGCCGCCATGGAGACGACCACCGTCTTCGCGCGCGTCAGCCCGGAGCACAAGGCGCGGCTGGTCCGCACGCAGCGGCGCCGGGGGGGCGGCGTGGCGTTCCTCGGCGACGGCGTGAACGACTCCTTGGCCCTGCACGCGGCCGACGTCGGCATCTCGGTCGACACCGCCACGGACGTCGCCAAGGACGCCGCTGACGTGATCCTGCTGGAGAAGGACCTGAACGTCCTCGCGGACGGCGTGGCCGAGGGCCGCCGCATCTTCGCGAACACCATGAAGTACGTCCTCATGGGGACGTCGAGCAACTTCGGCAACATGTTCTCGGCCGCTGCGGCGTCCGCGTTCCTGAGCTTCCTGCCGATGCTGCCGTCACAGGTGCTGCTCAACAACCTGCTCTACGACACCAGCCAGCTCACCATCCCGACGGACCACGTCGACGAGGAGCAGCTGCGACGCCCTTCGCACTGGGACATCCGGCTGATCCGCCGGTTCATGATGCGCTTCGGCCCGCTCAGCTCGGTGTTCGACGTCCTCACCTTCGTGCTCATGCTGCAGGTGTTCCACTCCGGTGCCGTGCAGTTCCGCACCGGCTGGTTCGTCGAGTCGCTCGCGACGCAGGCGCTGGTCGTGTTCGCCATCCGCACCCGGCGCACGCCGTTCTTCCGCAGCCGGCCGAGCCTGCCCTTGGTGCTCTCCGCGACCGGCGTGGTGCTGCTCGGGGCCGCGCTGCCCTCGTTGCCCGTGGCGGGCTCGCTCGGGTTCACGCCGCTGCCCGGGGGCTTCTTCGCCGCCCTCGCCGGCATGGTCGTGCTCTACCTGGTGCTCATCGAGGTGGCCAAGAAGCGGTTCTTCGCCGCCCCGCCCGAGGCGATGCCACCCGAGCCGTACGCCGCGCACCGAGCCCTGCGACGACGCGCGTCGCGCTTCAGCAGCCGCCATCACCGCCCAGCGGGGCTCAACCAGGCAGCGTCGACGGCAGCCGACCCCGCAGCCACTCCTCCAGCTCGGCGGCGGGAAGCGGCGGCGAGAGCACCCAGCCCTGCACCCGGTCGCAACCCAGCGCCGTGAGGCGGTCCCAGGTGCGCTGGTCCTCGACGCCCTCGGCCACAACACGTACGCCGAGGCCGCGCGCCAGGTGCACGACAGCGCTCACGATGGCGAGGTCGCGGGGGTCGTCGGCCATCCGCGACACGAAGCTGCGGTCGACCTTGATCTCGCTGACCTGCGGCAGCCGGCGCAGCTGGCCCAATGACGACCAGCCGGTGCCGAAGTCGTCGAGAGAGAGCGCGACCCCGAGCCGGTTCAGCTGCTTCAGCGCGCCGCGCGCCGCTGACGACTCGGCGAACAGCGACCCCTCGGTGAGCTCGAGCTGCAGCGCCGACGCCGGCACTCCGTGCGCGCGGAGAGCGGCCGCGACCCGGTCGACGAAGCCGTCCGAGTAGAGATCCTTGACAGTGATGTTCACGGCCAGGCTGAGGCCCCAGCCGCGGGCCCGCCAGGCGGCCAGCTGGGCGAGTGCCTCGTCGAGCAGCCAGGAGGTCAGCGGAGCGATGAGGCCCGACCGCTCGGCCATCGGGATGAAGTCGGCCGGCATGACGAGGCCGAGCTGGGGGTGCTGCCAGCGCACCAACGCCTCAACGCCGACGACCCGGCCGGTGGCGACGTCCGCCTTGGGCTGGAAGTGCAGCACGAGCTCGTGGGTCTCGAGCGCCCGGCGAAGGGCCCCGAGCAGCACGAGGCGCACGGGCGTGTTGTGGTCGCGCTCGACGTCGTACACCTCGACCTCGCCGCTCTCCTTGGAGAGGTACATCGCGACGTCGGCCCGCTGCAGCAGCTCCTCCAGGTCCGAGCCGTGCTTCGGGGCCGCGGCGACGCCGGCGCTCGCCGCGACCTCGACGAGCAGCCCGCCGAGGGAGAACGGCGCCGACAGCACTGCACGGGCACGGACGGCCGCGCGGACCGCCGCGTCGACGTCGCCGCCCTCGAGGACGAGCGCGAACTCGTCCCCGCCGAGCCGTGCGACCAGGTCCTCGGGCCGCACGCACGAACGCAGCCGTTGCGCGACCGCCACGAGGAGCTGGTCTCCCACGTGGTGGCCGAGGGTGTCGTTCACCTGCTTGAACAGGTCCAGGTCGAGCAGCACCAGCGCGACGGGGCCGTCGTGCGCCCGCGCCGAGAGCTGCTTGCGGTTGGCGAGCCCCGTGAGCGCGTCGGAGTGGGCCTGCTGCTCGCTGCGCCGTCCGGCGGCGGCGGCCGCGTACACCGCGGCGACCGGTGGGACGAGCAGCGGGACGAAGGCGGGCCCGGCTTGCATGGTGAGCGCCACGAGGGGGCCGAGAGCCAGCAGGGCTGTGGTGGTGAGCACCTCGAAGACGAGGTCGCTCCTGAGCACGTCGCCTACACGTTCGCCGGTCCGCAGCGCGATGGCCTTCGACACGAGCGCCTCGTTGAGGACGAAGAAGGTGACCGCCGCCGGCAGCGCGTGGACGAGCAGCGACGCGGTGAGCTCCGCGGGGCGGTCGAGATCGCCGGTGGGGCCGAGCAGGTTCAGCACCCCCCAGGCGCCGAGCCAGGACAGGGCGTACTGGCCGATGTTGAACAGGGTGCGCCACAGCGCCTTGCGACGCCCGAGGTCGTTCACCACGACGGCGGCGGTCTGCAGCGCGAGCGCGACCGTCAGGTCGTACCGCAGCAGCACCGCGAAGACGAAGGCCGTTGACAGCACCACGCCGTTCGCGTCCCGGGCGCCCGCCACGAACAGCGGACGCGCGTCGCAGGCCACGAGCAGTCCAGCCAGCACCCAGAACGCCGTCCCGAGGTGCAGGAGCGAGCTCGCGTCGGCCGGCCGCAGCGCGGCAGCGAGCACGGCGAGGCCCAGCACCGAGACCGCGACCACGTAGCCGCGGAAGGCCTGCTTGCGCGGCCCGTCCACGGCGTTGCGCGGATCAGGACGTGCTGCTCCCGTCGAAGCGCTCCCAGGCACGGCACCCCCTCCTGCCAGGGCAGGGGTCACGCACAACCCCTGCGCCTGGCTTCGGCAGGAACGCCGGAGTTCTGAAGGGCCGTTCGGCCTACGCCGGCGTCCCCGGACGGGTGGCCACCTGGCGAGCCGCCTCCGCGCCACCGGCGAGCAGCACGTCGAACCCGGCGTCGTCGAGCAAGGGGACGCCGAGCTTGACTGCCTTGTCGTACTTGCTCGCCCCCGGCTCTGCGCCCACGACCACGAAATCGGTCTTCTTGGACACGCTCCCCGTCACCTTGCCGCCACGCTCCTGCACCGCCTCGGTGGCGCCGTCCCGGCTGTACGACGACAAGGTGCCCGTCACGACGACGGTGACGCCCTCGAGCGGCCGCGGGCCGTCCTCGGACTCGGCGTCGGCCGTCCGCACCCCCGCGGCCCGCCACTTCTCGACGATCTCGCGGTGCCAGTCGACCGCGAACCACTCCTTCACGGAGCGCGCGATGGTCGGCCCCACCCCCTCGACGGCCGCGAGCTCCTCCTCGGACGCGCTCGCGATCCGCTCGAGGTCGCGCAGCTCGCGGGCCAGCTCGCGGGCCGCGGTCGGGCCCACGTGCCGGATGCTGAGCGACACCAGCACCCGCCACAGCGGCCGGTCCTTGGCCGCCTGCAGGTTGGCCAGCAGCTTCTGGCCGTTGGCCGACAGCGACCCGTCGGTGTTGCGGAAGAACGCGGTGCGCAGCAGCGCATCCTCGTCGAGGAAGAACAGGTCGCCCTCGTCGGAGATGATGCCGTCGTTCAGCAGCGCCTCGGCGGCCTGGAACCCCAGGCCCTCGATGTCGAAGCCACCCCGGCCCGCGACTGCGAACACCCGCTCGCGGAGCTGGCTCGGGCAGGACCGCGCGTTCGGGCAGCGCAGGTCGACGTCGCCCGCCTTCGCGGGCGCCAGGGGCGAGCCGCACGCGGGGCACGTGGTCGGCATGACGAACTCGCGCTCGGTGCCGTCCCGGAGGGCGGCCACCGGGCCCAGCACCTCGGGGATGACGTCGCCCGCCCGTCGTACCAGCACGGTGTCGCCGATGAGGACGCCCTTGCGCTTGACCTCCTGGGCGTTGTGCAGGGTCGCCATGCCCACCATCACGCCACCCACGTGCACGGGCTCGAGCACCGCGAACGGCGTCGCCCGGCCGGTGCGGCCGACGTTGACGAGGATGTCGCGCAGCCGCGTCTGGGCTTCCTCCGGCGGGTACTTGAAGGCTACGGCCCAGCGGGGCGCGCGGCTCGTCGACCCGAGCCGCCGCTGCAGCGAGATCTGGTCGACCTTGACGACCACGCCGTCGATGTCGTGCTCGACGTCGTGCCGGTGCTCGCCCCAGTTCTTGACGTAGCCGAGCACGCCGTCGAGGTCGTCGAAGACCTCGTAGCGCGCCGACACCGGCAGGCCCCAGGCGGCCAGGTGCCGGTAGGCGTCGGACTGGCTCTCCGGCTGCCAGCCCTCGGTGGCGCCGACCCCGTGCAGGGTGAGCGACAGCGGCCGCGTCGCGGTGACCCGCGGGTCCTTCTGCCGCAGGCTTCCGGCGGCGGCGTTGCGCGGGTTGGCGAACGGCGGCTTGCCCTCGGCGACGAGCCGCTCGTTGACGGCGGCGAAGTCGGCGGTGGCAAGGAAGACCTCGCCGCGCACCTCGAGCAGCGGCGGCACGTCCTCGCCGGTGAGCCGCTTGGGGACCGAGCGCAGCGTGCGGACGTTCGGGGTGATGTCCTCGCCGGTGCGGCCGTCGCCGCGGGTGGCGGCGCGCACCAGCGCCCCCTTGCGGTAGACGAGCGCGACCGCCAGGCCGTCGATCTTGAGCTCGCAGAGGTACCGCGCCGCGC
>JBKOVB010000147.1:0-9502 GCA_046723735.1 Actinomycetota bacterium
CTGGTGGGCCAGCCTGCGAGCGGCTTCGTTGATGCCGAGGTGCCGTGCCGCTCACGAGCTGACGATAGCTCCGCCGACCGCGAACCCGTGGGTGCTTCGGCTTCGAGCTGGTTCGCTTTCGCTGCGTTGACCCGTGGCAACCAGCGCGCCCTCAGAAGCCGAGCTTCTTGAGCTGCTTCGGGTCGCGCTGCCAGTCCTTGGCGACGGTGACTCGCAGGTCCAGGTAGACAGGTGTGCCCAACAGCTTCTCGATGTGCGTGCGAGAGGTCGTGCCGATGTCGCGGAGGCGGGAGCCGCCCTTGCCCAGCACGATCGCCTTCTGCGAGTCGCGCTCGACGTGGATGGTGGCGTAGACGTCGAGCAGCGGCTTGTCCGCCGGCCGGTCCTCGCGGGGCAGCATCTCCTCGATGGTGACCGCGATCGAGTGCGGCAGCTCGTCACGCACTCCCTCGAGCGCCGCCTCGCGGATCATCTCCGCGGCCAGCACCTGCTCCGGCTCGTCGGTGAGATCACCATCCGGATAGAGGGCCGGGCCCTCCGGCAGCCGGGCCACGAGCAGATCCGCCAGCAGCTGCACCTGGAACCCGTCGACCGCCGAGGTCGGCACGACCTCGGCGAAGGAGCCCAGCTCCGACAGCGCGAGCAGCTGCTCCCCGATCTGCTGCTTCGAGGCGAGGTCGGTCTTGGTCACCACCCCGATCACGGGCGTCTTCACGTTCGCCAGCTCGGCCGCGATGAAGCGGTCACCAGGTCCGATCTTGTCGTTCGCAGTGACGAGGAAGCAGATGACGTCGACGCTCGCGTACGTCTCCCGCACAAGGTCGTTCAGCCGCTCGCCCAGCAGCGTGCGCGGCTTGTGCAACCCGGGTGTGTCGACCACGACGAGCTGCGCGTCGTCGCGGTGCACGATCCCGCGCACGGCATGCCGGGTCGTCTGCGGCCGCGACGAGGTGATCGCCACCTTGGTCCCGATCAACGCGTTGGTCAGGGTCGACTTGCCGGCGTTCGGACGACCGACGAAGCATGCGAACCCCGACCGGAACGCCATCAGCAGTACCGGGTCTCGCGCAGGGCGCCGTCGAGGCCCACCACGAGCAGCGGCGTGCCGACGCCGAACTCGCGGAGCACGGCGAGGTCGGTGTCGGAGACCAGCCCCTCCGTCACCAGGGCCGCAGCCTCGAAGGCCCGGGCACCGCTCGATGCCGCGGCGGCGACGGCACCGCGCAGCGCGGACGTCGTGAGCGTCGGGTCCGTGTGCTCCACGGTCGCGGCGGCGTAAGTGCGGCCGTCCGCGTCGCGCACCGCGGCGCCCTCCTGCACACCCCCGTGCGGGGCGTACGCCCGAAGCCGGGCGCCGCGAGCCAACGTCACGATCTTCGCGTCCTCTGCGTTCACTGCTGCTCTTCCTCGGATCCTTGCTCCACTCGTCGCACCAGGACCGTCCCGATGCGGTTGCGGCGCCCCTTGGCGCTCTCGGCCACGAGCACGAGGCCGTTGGTCTTCGCCGTCGCGCCCGGGATCGGCACCCGACCGAGCACCGACGCGAGCAGGCCGCCGACCGTCTCGACGTCCTCGTGCGGCAGGCGCACCCCGAAGCGCTCCTCGAGGTCCTCCACCGGGAGCCGCGCGGTCACGCGCAGCGACCCGTCCGCGAGCGCCTCGATCGGCGGCGCCTCGCGGTCGTACTCGTCCGTGATCTCGCCGACGACCTCCTCCACGAGGTCCTCGAGGGTCACGAGGCCCGCGGTGCCGCCGTACTCGTCGACGACGACCGCGAGATGGCCGAGCTCCGAGCGCATCTCGCGCATGAGCTCGTCGACGGGCTTGCTCTCGGGGACGAAGTGCGCGGGGCGCATGACCTCCTCGACCTTCACGGTCGCGCCGCCCTCGGCGCGCTCCCGCTTCACGAGGTCCTTGAGGTACACGACGCCGATCACGTCGTCGGTGCTCTCGCCCACGACCGGGACGCGGCTGAAACCGCTGCGCAGCAAGAGGTTCAGCGCCTGTTTCACGGTCTTGCCGCGCTCGATGACGACGATGTCGGTGCGCGGCACCATCACCTCGCGCGCGATCGTGTCGCCCAGGTCGAAGACCGACTCGATCATCTCGCGCTCGGACTCCTCGACGACCCCGCGCTGCTGCGCCCGCTCCACGAGGTCGCGCAGCTCGGCCTCGGAGGCGAACGGCCCCTCGCGGAAGCCCCGACCCGGGGTGATCGCGTTGCCGATGAGGATGAGCAACGAGGCCAACGGCCCGAACACCGTGGTGAGCACCTTCACCGGGGCGGCGCTCGCGAGGGCGATCCGCTCGGAGTGCTGCCGGCCCAGCGTGCGCGGGGCGACGCCGATGAGCACGTAGCTGACCACCGTCATGAGCGCCGCGGCGAGGAGGACGGGCCAACCTCCGTCGTACTGGTTGAGGAACCAGTCGGTGACGAGCACGACCGCCGTCACCTCGGCGGCCAGCCGAAGCAGGAGCAGCAGGTTGACCGACCGCGCCGGCTCCGCTTGCAGCCGGGCGAGCTGCCGTGCGCCGGGCCGGCCGTCCGCGACGAGCTCCTCGACCCGTACGGCGGAGACGCGGCCCAGGGCCACCTCGGCGCACGCGAGCAGGGCGGCGAGCACCACGCACAGCGCCGCGACGACCAACGGCGCGACGTCGGAGAACGTCACGTGGCCTGCCAAGAGGCGAGCAGCTCGGCCTGCAACCCGAACATCTCGGCGTGCTCCTCGGGCTCCGCGTGGTCGAAGCCGAGCAGGTGAAGCACCCCATGGGTGGTGAGCAGCGCGAGCTCGTCGGCGGTGGCGTGACCGGCCTCCTTCGCCTGCTTCTCGGCGATCTCCGGGCACAGCACCACGTCGCCGAGCAGCAGCGGGCCGGCCGACGCGACGGGCCCCGGCATCGCACCGCGCGAGCCGCGCAGGTCGAGCTCGTCCATCGGGAAGGCCATCACGTCGGTGGGCCCGGGCTCGTCCATCCACCGCACGTGGAGGTCGGTCATGTGCTCGACGTCGACGAGCAGCAGCGAGAGCTCCGCGAGCGGGCTCACGCCCATCCGGTCGAGCACGTGCCGGGCCACGGCGACGAGCGCCTGCTCGTCGACCTCGTGCCCCGACTCATTCGCGACCTCGACGCTCATCGCTGCGTCCCGCGCTTGCGGTCGTCGCGCCGGCCGAGCGGGCGGGCGTGGGTCTGCTCCGCGTCGTACTGCGCGTAGGCGTCGACGATCCGGCTCACCAGCTTGTGCCGCACCACGTCGTCGGACGACAGGTAGGCGAAGTGCACGTCGTCCACGCCCTCGAGGATCTCTTTGACGATCTTCAGACCGCTCTGCGTCCCGCCGGGCAGGTCGATCTGGGTGATGTCACCGGTGACCACGATCTTGCTGCCGAAGCCGAGCCGCGTGAGGAACATCTTCATCTGCTCGGCTGAGGTGTTCTGCGCCTCGTCGAGGATGATGAAGGAGTCGTTGAGGCTGCGGCCCCTCATGAACGCCAGCGGCGCCACTTCGATCGTGCCGGCCGCCATCAACCGCGGGATCGAGTCGGGGTCGATCATGTCGTGCAGCGCGTCGTAGAGCGGCCGCAGGTAGGGATCGATCTTCTCGTAGAGCGTGCCGGGCAGGAACCCGAGCCGCTCCCCGGCCTCGACCGCCGGCCGGGTGAGGATGATCCGGTTGACCTGCTTGGCCTGCAGCGCCTGCACGGCCTTGGCCATCGCGAGGTACGTCTTCCCGGTCCCGGCCGGCCCGATGCCGAACACGATGGTGTGCGCGTCGATCGCCTCGACGTACCGCTTCTGGTTGACGGTCTTGGGCCGGATCGTGCGACCGCGGTTGCTGACGATGTTGAGCGTGAGGACCTCGGCCGGCCGCGCGTCACCGCCCGCGACGAGCATGGCGAGGCTGCGCTCGACGGAATCCGTCGTCAGCGGCTGCCCCTTGGCGAGCAGGCTCAGCAGCGTCTCGAACAGGCGGGTCGCGATGGCGTTGTCGTCCGCCGTACCGGTGATCGTGATCTCGTTGCCGCGCACGTGCACATCGCTGACGAGCGCGGTCTCGATGACGCGCAGCAGCTCGTCCCGACTGCCCAGCAGCGCCACCATCGACAGGTGGTCGGGGACGACGATCCGGGTGCTGACCACGTCGTCGTCAGCGGGGTCGTCGGAGGAGCCGACGGGTGTGTCCACCATGGTCGTCCCAGCCTAGGCGAGGACCCCCATGGGCCGCCCGCCGAGGACGTGCACGTGTGCGTGGAACACGGTCTGACCGCTGTCCGGGCCGGAGTTGGCGATGAGCCGGTAGCCCCCGGTGAGGCCTTCCGCCTTCGCGACGTCGGTGGCGACCTGGAACACCTCGGCGAGCAGGTCGCGGTCGGCGGCCACGAGCGCGGCGACGTCCTCGTGGTGCTCCTTCGGCACCACCAGGACGTGAGTGGGCGCGTGCGGGGCACGGTCGCGGAAGGCCAGCGCGCGGTCCGTCTCCGCGACGACGGTGGCGGGCAGCTCCCGCGCCACGATCCGGCAGAAGATGCAGTCGTTGTCAGTGCGCATGCGGGTGCCTCGTGAGGTAGAGCCCGGTCGCCCCGCCGATGCCGAGCAGCACCGCGGCGCCGAGGACCAGGGTGACGAGACGACCGAGGTCGTCGAACGGCGTGCTCCGCGCGGCCGACGCGGTGCCCGGCTCGGTCGTCGGGGACGGGTCGTCGCTGAAGGCCCCCGCGGCCGGGCCGACCGGCACGACGGCCGTGACCGGGTGGCTCGTGCTGCCGGGCGGTTCCGTGAAGGTGGCGCGCGGCCGGGGGCTGTGCGTCGACCGGGCGGTACGACGAGGGCTGGGCGACGCCGTCGGGCTGGCTGTCCGGGTGGGGCTCACCGAGACGCTCGGGCTCGGCGACGCGGTCGGGGAGCTCGAGGGGCTGTGGGACGGCGGGATCGGGCACGGGCTCGCGAACGGGCACACGGCCGCGAGTGACGGCGCGACGACGCCCGGCCCGAGGCTCAGCGCGACCGACGCGAGCAGGGTCGCCGACGCCGACAGCAGCAGGACGCGCAGGCGGGAGGCGGCGGCGGGCACGGCGACGATGGTAGGGGCACCGCGAGCGGTGCCCGGGACGACCTGCCGCGCCTACAGTCACCGCATGGCGGGCTGGGTCGAGGACGTGCTGACCGCCGTACCTCCCTGGGCCGTGTACGTGGCCGTGTTCGCTCTGCCCTTCCTCGAGGCCAGCGTCTTCCTCGGCTTCGTGTTCCCGGGCGAGACCGCCCTGGTGTTCGGCGGCGTCCTCGCTCACCAGGGCCATGCGAGCCTCGGCGTCGTGGTGCTGCTCGCTGTCGTGGGCGCTATCACAGGCGACGCCGTCGGGTACGGCGTGGGGCGGCGCTGGGGCCGCCGCCTGCAGCGCAGCCGCGTGGGACGCAAGGTCGGGCAGGAGCGGTGGCGCACGACCGAGACCTTCCTGCACCGGCGCGGGTCCAGCGCCGTGTTCTTCGGTCGCTGGACGGCGCTGCTGCGGGCGATGGTGCCGAGTGCCGCGGGCATGGCGAAGCTGCCCTACCGCCGCTTCGCGCTGTGGAACGCGCTCGGCGGCACGCTCTGGGCGGTGACGTGCGTGGTGGGCGGCTACCTGCTCGGCGACGTGGTGAGCCGCTACGTCGCCGACCTCGGCTGGGTGATCGCCGGTATCGTCGTCGTGCTCGTGGTGACCCACGTCGTGCGCAGCCGGCGGGAGCGCTCTACCAGCGGCCGGTCCGGGCGCTGACCACGGCCGCCGCGGCAGCGCCAGCCGTGGAGGTCCGCAGCACCGTGGTCCCGAGCCGTACGGCGGCACCACCGTTCGCGAGCAGCAGGGCCAGCTCGTCCTCGCCGATGCCGCCCTCGGGGCCGACCACGAGCACCACGTCGCCGTCGAGCGGCACCTGCGACAGCGGCACCGTGGCCTGCTCGTGCAGCACGAGCACCGTGCCCGGCAGCTGCGGCACGGCTGCCGTCGTCACCGGCTCGGCCACGTCGGGGAACCAGGCCCGGCGGCTCTGCTTGGCCGCCTCGCGCGCCGTAGAGCGCCACCGCTGCAGGGCCTTCGCACCGCGCTCGCCCTCCCAGCGGGCCACGCAGCGCTCCGCCCGCCAGGGGACGACCGCGTCGACGCCCACCTCCGTGGCCAGCTCGACCGCGAGCTCGCCCCGGTCGCCCTTCGCGAGAGCCTGCACGAGCGTGATCCGCGGTGCGGGAGGCGGCTCGATGACGCGGTCGCGGAGTGCCACGGTGACGGTGTCGCGGGTGGTGGCGGTGACGACCCCTGTGCAGCGGGTGCCCCGGCCGTCGACAAGGTCGAGCTCCTCGCCGGGGCGCATCCGTCGTACGGCTGCCGCGTGCCGGCCCTCCGGGCCGTCGAGCAGGATTTCGTCGCCCGTCAGGTCCTGGCAGAGGAAGACGGGGTTGCTCACTGCCCACCACCGCTCACGCGGCTCGCTGCGTCCCGCAGCTCGCCTGGTTCGCTCACCGGCCGTCGAAGGCGTCGCGCAGCCGGCCGAACAAGCCGCCACCCGCCTTGACGGCCAGACCGGGACGCTCCTCGCCCCGCGCGGCCGCGAGCTGACGGAGCAGCTCGGTCTGCTCGTCGTCGAGCTTCGTGGGCACCTGGACGTCGAGGTGCACGTGCAGGTGGCCGCGACCGCTGCCGCGCAGGTGCGGGACGCCCCGGGCGCGGAGCGTGACGACCTCGGCGGGCTGCGTTCCGGGCGGGATGTCGAGCTGCTCCTCGCCGTCCAGCGTCGCGAGCGGCAGCGAGGCGCCGAGCGCGGCGGCCGTCATCGGCAGGGTCACCGTGCAGTGCAGGTCGTCGCCATCGCGGCTGAACACCGGATGCGGCTTCTGGTGCACCTCGACGAACAGGTCGCCGGCGGGGCCGCCGCCGGGTCCGACCTCGCCCTCGCCGGCGAGCCGGATGCGCATGCCGTCCTCGATGCCGGAGGGCACCTTGACCGTCAGCGTCCGACGCGCCCGCACCCGGCCGTCACCGTGGCACTCCACGCACGGGTGCTCGATGACCGTGCCGGTGCCGGTGCAACGCGGGCACGTGCGGCTCGTGAGCACCTGGCCGAGGAAGCTGCGCTGCACCTGCTGCACCTCGCCCCGGCCACGGCACGTCTCGCACGTCGTCGGCAGCGTGCCGGGGGCGGTGCCGTCGCCTTCGCAGGTGGTGCACAGGACGGCGGTGTCCAGCGTCAGCTCGCGGCTGGTGCCGAACGCCATGTCGACGAGCTCCACCTCGATGCGGATGAGCGCGTCCGACCCCTGCTGCTGCCGGCTGCGCGGGCCGCGGGAGCCCCCGCCGAAGAAGGCGTCCATGATGTCGCCGAAGCCCGCGAAGCCCCCAGGCCCGAACGGGCTGCCGCCCATGCCCGCGCCTCCGGGCGCGAGCGGGTCGCCGCCGAGGTCGACGATCTGCCGCTTCTGAGGGTCGGTGAGCACCTCGTAGGCCGCCGTGACCTGCTTGAAGCGCTCCTGGGCGTGCGGGTCGGGGTTGACGTCGGGGTGCAGCTCGCGGGCCAGCTTGCGGTAGGCCTTCTTGAGCTGGTCGTCCGTGGCGTCGGGCGTGACGCCGAGGAGCCCGTAGTAGTCGGTCGCCATCAGCTGCCCGCGAGCAGGTCGCCGACGTACCGCGCGACGGCGCGCACGCTGGCCATCGTGCCGGGGTAGTCCATGCGCGTCGGCCCGACGACGCCGAGACCTCCGGAGCCGTACCCGACCGTGACCACGGACGTGGACCGAAGGCCTTCCACCTGGTTCTCCTCCCCGATCTTCACGTGCACGGTCGTCGGGTCGTTCGCCTCGCCGATGAGCCTGAGGAGGACGACCTGCTCCTCGAGCGCCTCGAGCACCGGACGCAACGTGCGCGGGAAGTCCAGCGCGTTGCGGGTCAGGTTCGCGGTGCCACCGATGGCCACCCGCTCCTCGGGCTTCTCGACCAGGGTGGCCAGCACGACGGACAGGACGCTGGTGAGCACCGGGCGCAGCCCCGGCGGCGCGGCGTCCGGCAGGTCGGCCAGCGCCTGCGGCGCGTCCAGGAGCTTGGCTCCGTGCAGCCGCGACCCGAACACGCTGCGCAGCTGCGACACCTCGTCGTCGGTGATCGGCGCGTGCAGCTCGAGGACGCGCTGCTCGACCCGGCCCGCGTCGGTGATGAGCACGAGCAGCAGCCGGGTCGGGGCCAGGTGCACGATCTCGAGGTGCCGCACCTCGGCGCGGCTCAGGGACGGGTACTGCACGACCGCCACCTGGTGGGTCAGCTGGGCGAGCAGCCGTACCGACCGCCGTACGACGTCGTCCAGGTCGACGGCGCCCTCGAGGAAGCTCTCCATGGCCCTGCGCTCCGCCGGCGACAGCGGCTTGACGGTGGAGAGCCGGTCCACGAACAGCCGGTAGCCGCGGTCGGTCGGGATGCGGCCCGCGCTGGTGTGGGGGTGGGTGATGTACCCCTCCTCCTCGAGCGCAGCCATGTCGTTACGCACCGTGGCGGGGCTGACTCCCAGACCGTGACGCTGCGCGAGCGCCTTCGACCCCACCGGCTCGTTGGTCGAGACGAAGTCCTCGACGATGGCACGGAGCACCTCGAGCTTGCGGTCCTCCAGCACGCGGCGCACCTCCTCGCGTTTGGCACTCGCTCTTCCGGAGTGCCAAGTGTACGGCGAGGCCGCCGCCCGGCGCCCGTGACGGATCCTTGCGGACCCGTTGTCCTGGGCGTAACGTACAACCTGATGGTTGTACCAATGCTCTCGCCGACCCGGGTCGACCAGCTCTTCCACGCGCTGGCCGACCCGACCCGGCGCGAGATCGTGACCCTGACCCTCGCCGGCGACCACTCGGTCTCAGACCTGGCGGGGCGGTTCCCCATGAGCTTCGCCGCGGTGCAGAAGCACGTGGCGGTTCTCGAACGGGCGGGCCTCGTCGCGAAGCGGCGGCACGGCCGGGAGCAGCGGGTCAGGGCGAGCACGCAGGCGCTGCGCCAAGCGCACGCCGCGCTGGACCAGCTCGAAGCCGTGTGGCGAGGCCGACTCGAGCGGATCGACACGCTTCTCGCCGAGCCCGACGAGCACCCACGTCAAGGAGGACAGGCATGACCGTGATCGACGCGCGCAAGGACCTCGACACCCTCACGATGACGTTCACCGCCCGGTTCGACGCGCCGGTGGAGCGCGTCTGGCAGATCTGGGAGGACCCGCGGCAGCTCGAGCGCTGGTGGGGGCCGCCCACGTACCCGGCGACCTTCGTCGAGCACGACCTCAGCCGTGGCGGGCGGGCGACCTACTTCATGACCGGACCGGAAGGCGACACCCACTACGGCTGGTGGCGCGTCCTGCTGGTCGAGCCCCCTCACCGGCTCGAGCTCGAAGACGGCTTCGCCTTCGAGGACGGGCGGCCGAACCCTGAGCTGCCCACCACGACCATGCGGATGCAGCTCGCGCCGGACGGCGACGCGACGGTGATGACCCTCACCAGCAC
>JBKOVB010000119.1:0-1735 GCA_046723735.1 Actinomycetota bacterium
CCACCGACCTGATCGCCTCCGCGGCGCGGGCGCGGGACCTCCGCGACGTCCCCCGGCTGCTCCTGCACCGGCTGCCGACCAGCGCCCTGCTCGTGGCGCGTGACGTCGCCGTCCGGTACGACGGCGTGCAGGCGCTCGCGCACCTCGACCTGGAGGTGCGACGGTCGGAGATCGTCGGCCTCATCGGCGCGAACGGCGCGGGCAAGTCGACGTTCTTCAACGCCGTCTCCGGACTCGCGCCGACCACGGGCAGCGTCCGGTACCGCGAGCAGGAGCTCCTGAGCCTTCCCGCTGCGTCGCGCTCCGGAAGGGGCGTGGCTCGGACCTTCCAGGACATGGGCCTGGTGCGGGGCGACACGGTGCGTGAAAACGTGCTGCTGGCCCAGACCTGGCTCGCCGACTACCCCGCAGTCGCAGGGCTTCTCGCCCTCGGAGGGTCGATCGGTACGGAGCGCGAGCTGCGGCGCCGGGCCGACGAGGCGCTGGAGCTGTTCGGCCTGAGCCACCTGGCCGACCAGCGGCTCGGCGACCTGCCTTACGGCACGATGCGCATCGTCGAGATCGCTTCGGCGGTGGCGAGCGGCCCCGACCTGCTGCTCCTCGACGAGGCCTCGGCTGGGCTGACACCCGACGAGGCCCATGCACTCGGCGACCGGTTCCAGGCCTTGCGTGACGAGCTGGGGTTGACCCTCGTCGTGATCGAGCACCACGTGCCGCTCATCGCCAGGACCTGCGACTACTGCTACTGCCTCGAGTCGGGCGCTCTCATCGCAGAGGGCACTCCGGCCGAGGTGATCGCGCAGCCGCGGGTCGTCGAGAGCTTCCTCGGTCGCGGCAGCCTGGAAGCAGCGCCGGCATGACCGCACTGCTGTCCGTCGACGGCCTCTGCTCCGGCTACGGCTCGCTGCAGGTGCTGTTCGGCGTCTCGCTGTGGGTCGGCGAGGGCGAGGTGGTGGCGCTCATGGGGTCCAACGGCGCCGGGAAGACCACGACGCTGCGCACCATCACCGGGCTGCTGAAGGCGACGGCGGGCTCAGTCATCCTCGACGGCAGGCACGTCACCGGCACCCCGCCCGAGCGACTCGTCGACCGGGGCGTCGTCATGGTGCCGGAGGGCCGGGGCATGCTGCGCGAGCTCACCGTGAGCGAGAACCTCGCCCTCGGTGCCTACACCGTTCGCGACAAGGCGCAGGTCGCCGACGCTCTGGACCGAGCCTTCACCACGTTCCCGATCCTGTTCGAGCGCAGGGAGCAGAAGGCCGGGACGCTCTCCGGTGGTCAGCAGCAGATGCTCGCCCTCGGACGGGCCCTGATGGCGAGCCCCCGCCTCATGCTGGTGGACGAGGCATCGATGGGACTGTCGCCGGTGATGACCGAACGGGCCTTCGCCCTCGTCGCCGAGGTCAACGACACCCTCGGCGTGGCGGTTCTGCTCGTGGAGCAGAACGTCCTTGCGCTCGACCTGGCTCATCGGGCCTACGTCCTCGAGAAGGGCCAGGTCGTCGCGTCCGCGGAGGGTGACGACGTGCGGACCATGCAGGGCCAGCTCCGTGAGGCCTACCTCGGGGTGGGCGCATGACCCACCTCGCGAGCCACGCTCCCGCGATGATCGCCGAGTGCACGGTCCCGGAGCTGCCGGAACTCGGGTGCCTCCTGCCAAGCGCGACGCCGAGCCCCGCGCCCACGCCCGCGCCGACCCCCAATGCGACCCCGTCCCCGACGCCGACTGCAACGC
>JBKOVB010000090.1:0-12500 GCA_046723735.1 Actinomycetota bacterium
GTGCCCAAGGTGTTGAAGGCGGGACCGGGCTCCAGCAGCACGTACGGCACGGTCACCACGGCAGCCGCGACGGCCAGCCCGATGGCCAGCGCGCACGCGAGGAAGAGGGTCAGGAAGCGGCGGGACACCGCATGAGGGTACGGCGCGGGCCGGCTGGACCGAGGCCGCTAGCCGCGCGAGAAGAAGCCGAGGGAGGCCTGCGCGGGCTCGGTCGGCTGCTCCTGCTGGGGCAGGGCCACGGCGACCGAGAGGTCGTCAGCCAGCTGCGGGACCGGGAGCTGGGCCACCGGGTCCGCGACCGGCGCGACGCCCTCGACCGGGGCGGCCTCCACGACAGGCTGGGACTCGACGCCCTCCTGCCCCGGCATCTCGACGCGGTAGTAGGCCTTGAACGCGAGCGGTACCTCGGTCAGGGCGTGCACGCTCACGTGGTCGACGCCCTCGACGTTGCGCAGGTGCTCCACGAACCGCGCGGCGTCCTCGAGGGACACCAGGCGACGGAAGGCGGGGCTGCCGTCGTGCGCCGGGAAGAAGACGACGTGCTCCATGAGGGGGTCCTCCAGCGGGTGCCAGGTGCGAGCGCGTGACCTCCTGGGCATCGGCACGTTGAACCAGGTGGCTTGAGCGGACGGCTCCGCCCGATCTGTGCGGATCCCTGCGCAAGTGCGACACTGGTCACTCTTCGCGACTGCCCCCGCGCGAGGATCAGTCCCCTGGTCCGTTGAGCACGTTGTCGGGACTACCCAGCCCCCGACGGGAGAGGTACCCGTGACGACTGCGCAAGAGTTGCCGGTCGCGCTCCACGCGCCCCCGGCCGCGCCCCCGCTCCGCCTGGTCCCCGCCGAGCCGCTCGACTTCGACGACGCGGTCCGGCGCATCCGGCCCCGCCTCCAGCGCTACGCCGTACGACGGCTGGGCGACCCGCACGAGGCGGAGGAGCTCGTGCAGGAGGCGCTCCTGCGCGCGTACAACCACCGCGCCCAGCTGCTCACCGAGGACGACCTGGCCGCCTGGGCCACCGTCGTGACTGGCCGTCTCGTCATCGACCGGCTGCGGGTTCGAGGCCGCAGCACCCCGGTTGCCGACGTCCCGGAGACGTCCCGGGTCGGGCGTGACACGGCCGAGGTGGTCGTGGCCCGTGACGAGGCCCGGCTGGCCCTCGACGCGCTCGACGCCATGCCGCCGCGGCAGGCCGCGCTGCTGTGGGCACGCGAGGTCGAGGGCGCCTCGTACGACGACCTGTGCACCCGTTTCGAGATGTCCGAGCCCGCGGTGCGGTCGGTCCTGACCCGCGCCCGGAAGGCGCTGCGCCGCGAGTACGCCCTGCGTGGCGGGACGCTGCCCATCGGCGGCCTGGCGCTGCTCGCGCCCTGGGTCGCCGGCCTCGGCTGGGCGGAGAAGCTGCGCCGGGCAGCGACCCGCGTCACCGCGCCCGCGGCCTTGAGCGCGCTGGGCATCAGCGCCTTGGGCGGCCTCGTGCTGAGCCCCTTCGGCCTGGCCCCCGACCACGACGGCGGCTTCACGCCTGCGCCGGCCGTCGTCTCGGTGCGCCCGCCCGCAGCGGTGCAGCACCCCGCCACGCGCACCGCCGTCGTGGCCCGTCCCCTGCCCGTCCGGCACGTGACACCCGTAGCGGCCGCGCAGGAACCGCCGACGCTGGCGCAGCGCGTCACGTCGCCGCTGCCCTGCAGCCGACCCGGTGACGCCGCCGCGGCGAGCGTCACGGCGAACCAGTGCACTGCCGGCAAGGGACGCGGCGGCGTGCTCTACGTGCCGATCGCCCTCCCCGACAACCCGACCGGCAGCCAGTACCTGACGATCACCTCCGACTACACCGACTGCTCCACGATCCCGACCAGCCCGCTCTTGGCCTGCACCCCCGAGCCCACCCAGCAGGGAGCAACCCCGTGACCCGTCGCCTCGTCCTCGCCGGCGTGACCCTCAGCGTGCTGGGAGGTGTGCTCGTCGGGCCCGCGCTCGCCGACTCGAAGCAGCACTACCTGTGCGTGGCGCTGCCGGGCAACAACCCGACCGACCCGAAGGCCGGAGGCGTCTGCCTCAACTGGCGGGACCCGGTCCGCCCTGCGTCCTGACCGTCTCTGATCGGGACAGCTAGCTCGCGCGCCGACGCAGCCGGTGCTCCCGGGTGCGCCCGCGCTCGGCCTCCCGGTGCTCGGTGGGGTGGTCGCTGAGCGCTGCCTTGAACCGGTCGTACTGCTCCACGCCCTCCCGGGCCTCCTCGGGACCCTTCGGCCGCTCGGCCCACATGATCCAGGCGACGGCGAGCAGCGGCGCGACGATCACCGGGCTCAGCCAGAGGATCCAGGCGGGCATGAGACTTCCTGCGCGAGTGGGATGGTGCCGATGTTGCGCATGCTAGACCCGACGCCGCGGCTGTGGACCCGTCGGCGGGCGCGCATCAGGGCAGTCCCACCCAGGAGCGCGTGCCGTCCGCGAAGTGCTGGTCCTTCCAGATGGGCACGGTGGCCTTCAGGTCGTCGATGAGACGACGGGCGGCCTCGAAAGCGGCGTCCCGGTGCCGGGCAGCCGCGGCGACGACGACGGCGACGTCACCGACCTCCAGGCGCCCCACCCGGTGCAACGCGGCCACCCGCACGGCCTCGGTCTCGGACAGCACCGCCTGCGCCACCCGCTCCAGCTGGGCGAGGGCGTCCGGGTGGGCGGTGTACTCGAGCGTGGTGACCGCTCGCCCCTCGTCCTCGTCCCGGACCAGCCCGGTGAAGGACACGACACCTCCGGCGGCCGGGTCGGCCACCGCCGCGAGGACCTCCGCGGCGTCGAACGGCTCCTCCCGGATGCCGAGCAGCGCGATCACGCACCGAGCCTAGAGGCGCCGGCGGCGCCGGGCCTGCCGCACCAGGGCTGCGGTGCCGAGCAGTGCCACGGTCGCTCCCGCGGCGGTGTACGCCGCCGTGCGCACATCGTCGCGCCGGGCCTCCAGGTGCGCCTGCAGCGCGCCCTCGTTGGTCCACGTGGGCGCCCACCCCGCATGTCGCAGACCGTCGGCCTCGACCACCAGCGTGCCGAGCAGGTGGTCCAGCTCCCGGGCCGAGGAGGTCGACAGGCCGAGCCGTTGCAGGCGCTCCGCCGTCGAGACGGCCACGGACGCCGGGAGCTCGAGGCGGTGCTTGCCCGCCATCCGCTCGACCGCTCGCTGCGGCAGCGCTCCGGGGGACGCGACCGCGAGCGAGCCGCGCACCGCACCGATCGCGGCGAGCTCCAGCGCGCCGACCAGGTCGTCGACGTGGCACAGCTGCCACTGCGGCTCCACGCCCTTCACGGCGAGCAGCCGGGAGGCGTCGAGCAGCCGCAGCAGCGAGGACGTGGGCACGTCGGGCAGGCCGACGAGCGCGGCGGGCCTGAGCACCGTCACCTCGCAGCCTGAGCGACGGGCCTCGTCGGCCAGCTCCTCCACCTCGAGCTCCACGGCGAGCGTGGAGCCTGGTTCGGGATCGGCCCGCAGCGGCGAGGCGTCAGGCAGCGGCACCGGGTTGTCCGCGTGCACGCCGTACACCTCGGCACTGGTGCACAGGACGACCCGCCGCAGCGCCAGCTCCCGCGCCGCCTTGAGCACGTTCCGGGTGCCCTCGACCCCTTGCTCTCGCGCCAGGTGCACCAGCGTGGTGGTGCCGACGAGCCGGGTGGCCAGCAGCGGGTCGTCGACCTCGGCCGCGCGCCACACGACCCCGTCCACACGCCCTGGCTGGGAGTCGACCCCGAGCAGCCCGGCGAGGTCCATGCGGTGGCTCAGGCGCTCCACCAGCGCCCGCCCCACGCCGCGGGCAGCGCCGGTCACCGCGATCACCTCGGAGGTGTCGGGACGACGACGCAGGCGCACCACGAGCACAGGATCCCTCACAGTGTCGGGGTTACGTTGGAGGCATGCCCTCCCAGCCGTCCTCACCCGAGCCCGACCCCGGCGACCCCTTCGGCCTGGGCGAGCTCCTCGGCGGCGACGTGCTGGGGCGGCTCCAGCGGATGCTCTCCTGGAGCGGCGGCCCGGTGAACTGGGACCTGGCCAGGGATGTCGCGCGCAACGGCCTCGAGCCCGACGTCGACGTGACGCCGGAGCAGCGCGCCGAGGTGGTGGCGGCCTGTCGCCTGGCCGACGTGTGGCTGGACCCGGTGACGACGCTGCCCGGGTCCGGCGGGGAGCCGCAAGCCTGGTCGCGCGGCGCCTGGCTCGAGGCGACGCTGCCGGCCTGGACGCACCTCGTCGAGCCGGTCGCCAGCCGGGTCACGCAGTCGCTGTCGGAGGCGCTGGGCAAGACGCTGTCCTCCGAGGCGCTGCCGCCCGAGCTCGCCGACATGGTCTCGGGCCTGGGCCCGAACCCGCTGGGCGGTGTCCTGCAGCAGGTGGGCGGGGTCGTCTTCGGCGCCCAGGTCGGCCAGGCGCTGGGCGCGCTCGCCGGCGACGTGCTGGCGTCCAGCGAGGTCGGCATCCCGCTCGGGCCCAGCGCGCTGCTGCCCACCAACGTGACCGCGTTCGCGGAAGGACTCGAGGTGCCGCTGGAGGAGGTGCGCCTCTACGTGGCGCTGCGCGAGGCCGCGCACCAGCGGCTGTTCGTGCATGTGCCCTGGCTGCGCGCGCACCTGTTCGACGCGGTGGACGCCTACGCCCGCGGGATCCAGGTCGACCCGTCCACGCTGGAGCGGGCCATCGGCTCGCTCGACCTCAACGACCCCGCCGCGGCGCAGCAGGCGCTCTCCTCGGGACTGTTCGACCTCGAGCCAACGCCCTCGCAGCAGGCCGCCCTCGAGCGCCTCGAGACCGCCCTCGCCCTCGTCGAGGGCTGGGTCGACCACGTGGTCGACGCCGCCGCCTCCGATCGCCTCCCCCACGCGTCACGGCTCCGCGAGACGGTACGACGGCGCCGGGCCTCCGGCGGTCCCGCCGAGCAGACGTTCGCGACGCTGGTGGGGCTCCAGCTGCGGCCCCGGCGGCTGCGGGAGGCCTCCACGCTGTGGACCCGGGTCACCGAGGTGCGCGGGGTCGAGGGCCGCGACGCGCTCTGGGCGCACCCGGACCTGCTGCCGGGCCCGGACGAGCTGTCCGACCCGACGAGCTGGGGGGCCGCGGCAGCTCCGGACAACGACTGGGACGCCGGGCTGCGGGCGCTCGACAAGAACCTCGACGGGCGCCTCGACGACGACGCGCAGGGGGGCCCGGACACGGGTCCGGACGACTGAGCCCGGTCACGGTGCGTGACCGGGTCGCTGCAGCTCGGTGGACGACATCTTTTCTTCCACCCACAAGCCGTGGAAGGCGTTCTCCCAGGTCAGGCCGGGCCTGACACCTCGTCCACATAGTTGTCCACAGGTGGTGGACAACCCTCGTCCACAGCGACACACCGTCCTGTCCCCACCGCCTCAACAGCGCTGTCCACAAGCCCTCGGCAGCCTCCGTTGACGACCTCCGAGAACCGCTCCTAGGTTGCGTGCCACGAAGCCCTCGGTGCTCCGGAACCGCTCGCAAGGGGAAGGCGAGCGGCTTCGGAGGCCGAGGGCTCCGTGATGCGGGGGGCAGGCGCCGGTCAGGCGCCCGTGAAGCGCGCAGCCCGGCGCTCCGCCTGCGCCGCGAGCCCCTCTCGCAGGTCCTGCGTGGCCATCGTGACCGGCTGCGCGAGCGCCTCCCAGGCAAGCGCCCGCTCCACCGACTCCGGACCGCCGTCGCGCAGCACCTCCTTGTGCAGCCGACTGGCCACCGGCGCCCCTGCGGCGACCTGCACGGCGCGCTCGAGCACCGCCTCCCGCAGCCCGTCGGCGGGGAACACGGCCGAGCACAGGCCCAGCCGCAGCATCTCGTCGGCGTCGACGACCCGCCCGGTGAGCAGCAGCTCGCGTGCCGCAGCCACACCGGCCACCTCCGTGAGGGTGTAGGTCGTGGCCATCCCGGCATGCATGCCGAGGTGCGCGAACGGCACCGCGAACCGGGCCCGCTCCCCGGCGTACCGGATGTCGCACGACAGCGCGAGCGCCGCACCCGCCCCGATCGCCGCCCCGTTCACCGCGGCGATCGAGGGCACGTCGAGGGTCCGCAGCGTGAGCCAGGCCCGGTAGAACGGCATCATCTTGTCCCGCAGCTCGGCAACGGACGCGTCACCGGACTGCAGCCAGCCGAGATCGCCGCCGGCGCAGAACGCGGTGCCGGCCCCGGTCACCACGACGCACCGCACGCTCCGGTCCCCGCGCAGCCCCTCGACGGCGTCCCGCCAGGCGGCGGTGAGCTCGTCGGTCATGGCGTTGCGCCGGTCCGGGAGGTTGAGCGTCAGCAGCACGACGCCCTCGGCAGGGCGCTCCACCAGCAGGACCACGAGGCACTCCCCCGGACGGTGCCGCACCACGCGGTACGGCGGGTCCCTCAGCCTAGGAGCGGCGACGGCGTCGGTGCGCGAGGCCGAGCCCCGCGGCGCCGAGCGCCGCGACGCCGGCGAGCGCCGCTGCTGCCGAGGAGCCGGCGTCCGACGTGGCGCCGACCTCCTGCACCGGCGGGAGGGGGACAGGCGCGACTGCGCCGCTCGTCACGACCCGCTGCTTCGCGCGCGTCTCCGTCTCCGGGCGGTGCACCTGCACGCGGCGCATCCCAACCGGGGTGGCAGTGACCCGGGCGACGCCGGAGAAGCCCAGCTGGGCCCGGGCGCCACGGGACAGGTCCAGGACGCGGCCGCCGACGTACGGACCGCGGTCGTTGACGCGGACCACCACGCAGCGCTGCACGCGGCAGACCCGTAGCCGGGTGCCGAAAGGCAGCGTGCGGCTGGCCGCCGTCAGGTCGTGGCTGTCGAAGCGCTCGCCGCTCGCGGTACGCCGGCCCTGGAAGCCGCCGCCGTACCAGGACGCCAGACCGGTGAAGGTGCGACCCACCGGCACGGTGCGCATCTCGTAGCGGGCCGGCGGCAGCACGGTGCGCGCGCCGCCGCGGCTGGCGCGGGCCGGCAGCGCCCGGGCGACGGGGGTGTGACGGAGGTGCGGGACGTCGTGGGGCACCGCGCGCAGCAGGTGCGGCGCCGGGGTGTCGGGGGCGCTCGCGGCGCGCAGGAGGAGGGGGGTGGTGGTCGCGGTGAGGCCGATCAGCAGGCCCCCGGCGACGAGGTGGCGGCCGGAGAGGGGTCGGGTCGAATGGAGGACGACGGAGTGGTTCATGGGCGCCGGTCGCTGCCCGGCCGGTGAGCGTCCCCTCCATGGGGCGCGCGCGGGCGGGCGGACCATCACCTCCTTCGCGGGTCGGACGTGGCCGGACGGAAGCCGCGGCCAGGACCCTTGCACGCTAGGCAGCCGGTGCTTGCAATTGCTAGCGCCAGCCGGCGTGGTCCGTGCCACAGCTGAAAAACCGCAGGTCAGGGCGGGTACGACGGGCCCTGGCGTGGGCGGGGTCACAGCCTTCCGAGATCACCCGACACCGGACGAGGTGTCCGGTGTCACCCGAACGTGTGGCGCCTCCTTCCCCGCTGCGTACCGAAGAACCACGTGGACAGCCCTCTTCTCAGCGACGAAGGACACGTCATGGACAGGCTCAGCATCGCGGCGGGACGACCGCGATCCCGGCTGAGCGTGCGCGCCACCCTGGCACTGGCGATCGCCGGTGCCACCGCGCTCACCGGCCTGCCCGGTGCCGCAGGTGCCGCTCCGCTCCAGACCGTGGTCGTGACGGGGGCCGGCGACGTCGCCGGCGCGGTCCGCGCCGCCGGCGGCGAGGTCCTCGCTCGCCTCCCGCTCGTGCACGGCGTGACGGCTCGCCTTCCCCGGGGCGCGTCGCTGCCGTCGTACCTCGTCGTCCCCAACCGCAGCCTCAGCGTCTCCGGCGGCGAGGCCGCCACCGGCCCGGCCAGCACCGTGCGCGCCACCCTGGGTCTCGGCGCTCCTGCCGGCGAGGGCGCCGGCACCACCGTCGCCGTCGTCGACACCGGCGTGGCCGACGTCCCCGACCTCGCGGGCCGTTTGCGCCACGTCGACGTCACCGGCGACGGCACGGGCGACGGCTACGGCCACGGCACGTTCGTCGCCGGTCTCGTCGCGGGCGACGGCAGCTCCTCGGACGGCGCCTACGCCGGCGTCGCCCCCGGCGCCCGGGTGCTCGACGTCCGGGTGGCGCACGACGACGGCAGCACGGACCTCGCGACGGTGCTCACCGGCCTGCAGGCCGTCGCGTTGCACCCCGAGGTCGACGTCGTCAACCTCTCCCTGTCCTCCGACAGCCCGCTGCCGTACCAGGTGGACCCGCTGACCCAGGCCCTCGAGGCGCTCTGGGCGCGCGGCATCACGGTCGTCGTACCCGCAGGCAACGACGGCGCCGACGGCCGGCGCACCATCACCAGCCCCGGTGACGACCCGACCCTCGTGACGGTCGGCGGCCTCGACGAGAACGCCACGGCGCAGCACGGCGACGACACCGTCGCGAGCTGGTCATCGCAGGGCCCGGCGCGCCAGGGCGTGCTCAAGCCCGACCTGGTCGCCCCCGGCGCCCACGTCGTGAGCACCGCCGCGGTGGACAGCGACGTCTGGACCGCCAACCCCGGTTCGCACGTCGGCGCTGCGTACATGAAGGGCTCCGGCACCTCGTTCGCGACCGCCGTCACCTCCGGCGCGGCCGCCGTGCTGCTGGCCGACCGCCACGCCCTGGCCCCGGCTCAGGTCAAGGCGCTGCTCACCGACACCGCGTACGACGTGACCGGCGGCCCCTGGGCCACCGGCAAGGGCGGCCTCGACCTGGCCGCAGCCTTGGCGGCGCCGGCCCCCGCCGCCCACGACCTGCGCCCCAACGGGCGCGACGAGGTGCACGGCCTGGCCTCCTTCCCGGACGACGTCAGCCTCTGGATGGACCTGACCGACGCCGTCCTCAGCGGTGACGACGCCGCCGCCGCGGCGATCTGGGACCAGCTGTCGCCCAAGGCGCGGCAGTGGGCCGCCCGCCAGTGGGCGGCGCGCCAGTGGGCCGACGACGCCTGGGACGCCCGGCAGTGGGCCACCTCCTCCTGGGCGGACGTCTCCTGGGCCGCGCGCCAGTGGGCCGCGCGCCAGTGGGCGGCTCGCCAGTGGGCCACCGTCGGCTGGTCGGCCCGCCAGTGGGCCGCGCGCCAGTGGGCGACGGACGAGTGGGCGGCCCGCCAGTGGGCGGCACGGCAGTGGGCCACCGACGACTGGACCGCTCGGCAGTGGAGCGCTCGCCAGTGGAGCGCGCGTCAGTGGAGCGCCCGCCAGTGGTCGGCCCGGCAGTGGAGCGAGACCGACTGGGCAGCACGCCAGTGGACCGACGCCGACTGGACGGCGCGCCAGTGGACCGCGCGCCAGTGGACGGCCCGCCAGTGGACGTCTCGCCAGTGGAGCACCAACGACTGGACCTGACCGGTCTGTCCTCCTCTGACCTGAAGCAGGAGCCATGTCTCCCCTCCTCCGCCTCGTCGCGCGCGTCACCGCCGTGGGCCTTGTCGCCCAGGCGGTGGCGCTGCTCGTCGTGCGCGAGGCCCCAGCGGCCGCCCCGCTCCAGCCCACCGGGTGGCTGGCCTGGGCGCACGGCTGGACGCTCGTGGCGGTCTGCGTCGGCCTGACGTTCGCGGGCGACTGGGTCGCCGTACGCGTGCGGCACGGCGAGGAGACCGAGGAGCTCACGCTCTTCGAGGCGGCCACCGTCGTGGACGTCCTCGTGCTGCCGGCGCACTGGGCGCTCGTCGTCCCGGTCGTCGCTACCGTGCTGTGCTCGGTAGTGCGCCGCCGCGGCATCGTCAAGATCCTCTTCAACGGCGGCAACCTCGCGGCCGCGGTCGCGACGCTGGTGCTCACCGTCCACCTGGTGGCCCGCCCGGGCGACGGCATGAACGTGCGCACGCTCGCCGCCCTCACGCTCGGGATGCTCGGGCTGACGTTCGTCAACCTGGTCGCGCTGTCCCGGGTGCTGGCCGTCGTCGGCGACGACGACGCGTGGGCCGTGGTGCGGGCAGGCCTGAAGCTCTCGACCGTCATGGCGGTCGGCACCGTCGCCCTCGGCGGTACGGCGGTCACGCTGGCCTCCGCGGCTCCTGCGCTGCTGCCCTTCGCGCTCATGCCTGCGGTCGCGCTCACCTTCGCGTTCCAGGCGGCGGCCCAGGAGTCGGAGGAGCGCGAGCGCTCGGCCCGCCTGCTCCGCCTGTCCCAGGTGCTCGCTGGCCGGCTCGACCCGGAGCAGATGCTCGAGGCCTTCCTCGACCTGACCCGGCAGGCGTTCGGCGCGGACGTGGTGCTGGCAGTGCTCGACCAGACCGTGGGCGACCCGGTCACCCTGCTCGACTCCCGCGAGGACGGCTGCCAGCGCCGGGTGTCGACGCTCACCGAGGTGGGCCTGCTGCACCTGAGCTCCACCCTGGGCTCGCGCGTGCTGCGCGAGGACCTCCCCCGCGGCTGGCGCTCCGGGCTCTCGTCCCCGCTGGAGTGGGAGGGCCAGCAGGTCGGCGTGGTCCTCATCGGCAGCTCGCAGCGCCACCGCCGGCTCGGCTCCCGCGAGCTGACGCTGCTCACGTCGCTCGCGAGCGCCCTGTCGGTCTCGCTGCGCGGCGCGGCCGACCTGCGCCGGCTCGTCGACGAGCGCCACAAGCTGAAGTCCGTCGTCGACCAGTCCTCCGACGGCATCCTCGTGCTGGACGGGCGCGGCGTGGTGCAGCTGTGGAGCCCCGCCCTCACCCGACTGACCGGCTGCGACGAGGCCACGGCGCTCGGCGAGGAGCTGGGACGGCTCATCACCACCAGCACCCCCGAGGGCGACGTCACCGACGCCTTCCTGGTGGGCCGCCAGCAGCTGGCACCGAACAGCCCGCACGCCACGGTCGAGCTGCTGCTGCGGCGCGACGACGGCGAGCAGCGCGTCATCAGCTGCGCGCACGCGGCCGTCTTCGACGACGAAGGGCGGCTCGTCCGGGACGTCGTCATCGTCCACGACGTCACCCGGGAGCGGCAGGTCGAGCGGCTGAAGGCCGACTTCATCGCCACCGTGTCGCACGAGCTCCGCACGCCGGTCACCCCGATCAAGGGGTACGCCGACCTGCTGCGCCGCCGCGGCCACGCCATGACCGAGGAGAAGCGCGCGGAGTGCCTGGAGGTCATCAGCGACCGGGCCGCGCACCTGTCACGGCTGGTCGAGGACCTGCTGCTGGCCTCCCGCATCTCCGAGAGCGGCGGTCGCGCCAAGGTGGACATGTCGCGCGCCGAGCTGTGCGCCCTGGTACGACGGGCGGCCAGCGACTTCGGCGACGACAACCAGCGCATCACGCTCGCGCTGCCCGAGCAGGAGGTCGAGGTCGCCTGCGACCCGGTCCGGGTCATCCAGGTGCTGTCCAACCTGCTCAGCAACGCCCTGAAGTACTCCGAGCCGGGTTCCCCGGTGGCCGCCCGCCTGCTGCTCGACGGCGACCAGGCCGTCGTGGAGGTCGAGGACCGGGGCCGCGGCATCCCCGCCGACCAGGTGGACAAGGTGTTCGAGAAGTTCCACCGGGTGGAAGACCCGCTCATCATGACGACGGGCGGTACCGGCCTGGGGCTCTACATCGCCCGTCAGCTGACCGGTGCCATGGGGGGCGACCTGACCTGCCGGTCCACCCTCAACGTGGGCTCGGTGTTCTCGCTGCGGCTGCGTCTCGTGGAGGCGCGGCGTCCCGGCATGGACGTCCCCGCGCCACGCCAGGAGCGCCAGGAGGGTGTCACAGCGGGGTGATCGCGTCACCGCCCGCTAGGGTCGTGGGTACGACGCCGCGCTCGACCCCCGTGCGCGGCACGGGGCACGTCCCCGGCGAAGACATGGAGGGACCCCGTGGCGGAGAAGTACAACGGCTACTGCGTCAAGTGCAAGGAGAAGCGCGACTTCGACGGTGAGGTCAAGGTCAGCGAGTCCGGCCGGCGCATGGCGCAGGGCACCTGCCCGGTCTGCGGCACCAAGATGAACCGCATCCTCGGCAAGGCCTGAGTCCTTCCGCGTCTCACGGGCGGCCCTCCTCCGGGAGGGCCGCCCGTCGGCGTTCGAGGGCCTGCTGTGGACAACCGGACCGGACTGACGGCCCTCGGTGGCACGGTGCCGCCTCCAGCCCGACAGCACCGGAGGTGTTCCGTGCGCCCTGTCCTCGCCCCTGCCGTCCGCCACGTGTGGCGCGACCCCAGCACGCTCCAGCTGGGCACCTCCCCGACCCGCTCGGTCGTGGTCGAGGGGCTCGACGAGGGGCGCCGCCGGTTGCTGCCGCTGCTGGACGGGCGCCGCACGCGCGACGAGGTCGTCGTGGAGGCCCGTACGGCGGGCTGCGTCGACCCGGACGCGACGCTGCAGGCGCTCGAGGATGCCGGGGTGCTGCTCGACGCGGACGCGCTCCTCGTGCCCGCTCTCGACCGCGCCGACCGCGACCGGCTAGCCCCCGACCTCGGCGCCCTGACCCTGGTGCGCGGGCCGAGGGCTCCCGACCACCTGCTGGCGCGGCGCGGGCGGCGCGTCGTGGTGCACGGCGCCGGCCGCGTCGGCGGGCCCCTGG
>JBKOVB010000044.1:0-9462 GCA_046723735.1 Actinomycetota bacterium
GGGAGTCCCGAGCTCAGCCACGACCCCTGGGACGACCACAACCCTCCCATGATCGCGTGAGTCGCCTGGTACCGGAGCGCAGCGGGCACCATTTCGATCCAACCCGATCCACGGACACCCGGGTACGCCGGATCCTCCAGCTGATCATTCGCCGAGGTAGCCGCCGTGCTCTAGCTGGCGCCGGGCGGCGAAGACGATGACTTCTACGTACAGGCTGAAATCGAGACGTTCGAGCGCGACGGCCAGGGAACGTGGCGGGCCACGGGAGGGGTTGGCAGCGACTGGGACTGGCCGCCGCCCGGCGGTGACCGCGGACGGGTGTTCGGCCAGCACGGCCTGGATGCGCTTGGCCATCGCCGTGAGCTTGGCGTCGAGCTCGGGTGACGTTGCGGCCTAGGCGATGCAGCCGTCGTCAGCTGCGGTTGTGAACTTGACCGGCCCGGTCTTGTCCGGGGTGGTGCTGCGGACCACGTCGTGGAAGTCGTCCCCGAGTGTGATGCGCACGGAGCCGGTTGGCAGCGATGCGTCGACGGCGAGTCGGGGATGACCGAGGCGCGAGGCGACGAGCACGGCGGACCGCGCGTCGTTCGGTGCGTGGAAGACCGTTGTGCGGGGCGTCGCGGCAGCCGTGCCGATGCGCTGAACGGTGAAGCCGGCGGGGCGGAGTTCGTCTCTGGCTGCGGCAGCAAGTCCGGGGCGGGTGGTGCCGTTCAGCACTGTGACCGTCACGTCGCTTGGCCGGATGGGCGGCGCTTGGGGTGTTCCGTTGATGACGTGGTCGAAGAACCCGGGGAGCTGGGCAGTGTCGAGCAGCACGACGCTGGCCCGGGGTTGACCGGGGAGCGAGACCCGAGCGCCCGGGTTGGAAACCGGGATCGTGGTGAACGCCACGTTGCGTGTCGCGACGTTGCGCATGTGACGCGCCAGCTCGATCAGATCGCGGCCGGAGGTGCCCTGATCGACCGTCACGTTGTCACCCAGGGCGTTGAGGATCCGGTTCAGCCGCACCGGGTCGACCAGCGTGCGGGTGGTCAGGGTGCGGCGCACGAGCGCACCCAGGTAGTACTGCTGACGCTTGATCCGTCCCAGGTCCTCCCCGGGCAGGGCGTGCCGCTGCCGGACGAAGCCGAGGGCCTCCTTGCCGTGCAGCACCTGCCGACCCGCCGGAAGGTCGACGCCCGCGTCGTCGTCACGGGCCGGCTGCTTCAGGCAGACGCTCACGCCGCCGACTGCGTTCGTGAGCGAGTAGAAGCCGTAGAGCGAGACCTGCACGTAGTGGTCCAGCTGCAGCCCGCTGAGGGCCTCGATCGTAGCCACGAGCGACGCCGGACCTGTTCCCTTGCGCTCGCGCTCTCCCAGGAGGTAGGCGGCGTTCAACTTGTTGCGCCCATGACCGGGGATCTCGACCAGGGAGTCCCGGGGGAAGCTGACGAACGTCGCACCCGAGCCGTCCTCGGGGATGTGAACGAGCAGGACGGTGTCCGTGCGAACGCCGGATCGCTCGGATCGGCCTTGGATCCCGATCTCGCGCAGCTCAGCGTCGGTGATGCCGTCCGCGGTGTCACTGCCGACCAGTAGGTAGTTCACGCCCTTGTGGTGCGAGGGTCCGCCCGCCCCCGACGGGCTGCGTCTCGACAGGTCCAGTCCGGCGACGCGGTCGACCCGGCCCATGTAATGGCGGTAGGCCAGCCAGCCAGCCGCGGACAAGACAACCAACGTGCCGCACATGCAAGCGGCCGCCCACCGCAAGCCGCGCGTCAGCCGCCTACCCCGCCGCCGACGTACGTCGGCATGCGCCTCCTCAAGACGACGAGGCACGTGCGCTGGCGGGCGTTCCTCGTCAGCCACGCGCCCTCCCCTCGCCTCGGCTGTCAACCGAGAACTTCACCGTGAACTGACGAAACCTGTTCATGATCGCTGAGCGCAGCGTCTCGTGATCATACGGGCGCGGCGTCCCCCCACCCGTCGACCGACACAACCTGCGGCGGCGGCGCGCAAGAACGCCGCCTCCCGATGCTGCGGGATCGGCACTGCCGACCAGCAGCGACTACCTTCACGCCGTGCTCAGCGCGGACGAGGTGACGACCAGGGTCTCCTACAACCAGCTGGCGTCTCTCTACTCCGACACGTTCCGCGACCTGAGCGCTGAAACCTCAGAGGACCGAGCGCTGATCGAAGAGTTCGCAAGCCGGGTGGGCGGATCAGGCCCGGTTCTCGACGTGGGTTGCGGGACGGGTCGAGTAGCCGCGCACCTCAGGCATCGTGGCCTGGTGTGTCTGGGCCTCGACATCTCCGACGGCATGCTGGCCGAGGCTCGCCAACTTCACGTAGACCTGCCTCTGGCTGTTGGCACCCTGACCCGACTTCCCATCGCCGCCGCTGCGGCCTCCGGGCTCTTGGCCTGGTACTCAATCATTCACACCGCACCAGAGGATCTGCCCCAGGCCTTCGCTGAGTTCGCCCGGGTGCTCTCGGATGGTGCCCCCGTGCTGCTCGCGTTTCAGGGTGGGAGCGGGGAGCGTCTGGACCGAACGACTGCCTTCGGCCGGCACGTTCACCGGACCAACTACAGGCATCGCGTCGACCTCATCGCGGAGCTGCTCTGCCGCCAGGGCGTGATCGTGCAGAAGTCCGTGGTCAGAGACCCTGTGGCCGATCACGAGATGACACGCCAGGCATTCATCCTGGGCGTTCGCCGAACAGGCGAGTAAAGCCGTTTCCTCGAACTCAGCGGGCGGCCCAACTCAGTCACGGATGACGCGGGCGTGCAGTCCCCACGCCGCGGCGTCGGTCAGCGCCGCGACCTGGTCGACGACGACCCGCAACGCTGCCGCGTCGTCGGGCGCCACCGCCCACAGCTGGTGGTAGGCGGGCTCCAGCAGGTCGGGCTGGTGGACAAGCGCGTCGACAACCTCGCCGAGGATCTCGCGCTCGCGCCGCTGCCGAGCGAGCGCCTCCTCACGATCCATGACACACACCGCCGCGATCGCCTTGAGCACCGCGATCTCGACCTGCACCCGCACGGGCACCACCAGCGGGGCGGCGTACCGCGACAGCGGCCCGTTCCCGGCGGTCGCCCGGGTGGCCCGCTCGGCGGCCGTGCAGAACCGCCCGATCAGGGCACTCGTCAGGTTCTTCAGCGCGGCCTGGTCGCGGAGCCCGCCGGCATAGGGATGGGCGATCCACAGCTCGTCGACGAGGCCGGCGTAGACCTCCTCGAGCTCCACCTCGACGGCCTCCAGGTAGTGCGACCGGGCCCGGGCGAGCACCTGGTCTCGGAGCTGCGGCAGCATCCCGAGATCCACCAGGCCCGAGATCACGCCGTCCTCGAGGTCGTGCACCGAGTAGGCCACGTCGTCGGCGAAGTCCATGACCTGCGTCTCGAGCGGGCGCCGCTCGTCCGTGCGGTGCTCGCGCACCCAAGCGAAGGCGGCCAGGTCGTCGTCGTACACGCCGTACTTGGTGCGGCCGTCTTTGGGCCACGGGTACTTCAGCGTGGCGTCGAGGGTGGCTCGGGTGAGGTTGAGGCCGGCGCCGGCAACCTTCGGCTCCAGCCGGGTGAGCAGCCGGAACGACTGGGCGTTGCCCTCGAAGCCTCCTGCCTTCACAGCTGCGGTGTCGAGCGCCTGCTCGCCGTTATGACCGAACGGCGGGTGCCCGAGGTCGTGCGCGAGACACGCGGCGTCGACGAGGTCAGGGTCGCAGCCGAGCGCCTGTCCGAGCTCGCGGCCGATCTGGGCGCACTCCAGGGAGTGCGTGAGCCGGGTGCGCGGCACCAGCGGGTGCTGCCCGACGGGTTCGACGACCTGCGTCTTGCCCGCGAGCCGGCGCAGCGCGCTGCTGTGCAGCACCCGGGCCCGGTCACGCTGGAACGCGGTGCGGCCGGCGCGCTTGTCCGGCTCGGGCACCCGTCGTGCGACCGCAGCCTCGTCGTACACGCGCCTATCCCATCACGCAGCAGCGACGCGTGCCGTCACGGACGGCCGCCGCCGCGGTGCTGCTTGGAGAGCTGCTTCCACCGCTCGCGCTCCTGCTGGCGAAGCCGCGCGTCGGTCCGGCGCGCCTGGTACGCCAGCTCGCGCTGCAGCTTGCGCCAGGCGTCGAGCCGCTCGACGGCGAGGTCCCCGGCTTCCACCGAGGCGAGGACCGCGCAGCCCGGCTCGCTCACGTGCCGGCAGTCGGCGAACCGGCACGCGACGGCAAGCTCGTCGACGTCCGCGAACGCCAGCGCCAGCCCCTCCTCGGTCGCGTGCAGCGCCACCCCGCGCAGGCCGGGCGAGTCGATGACCACGCCGCCGGTCGGCAGCACCAGCAGCTCCCGGTGGCTGGTCGTGTGCCGGCCCTTGCCGTCCACCGCCCGGGCCTCGCCGGTGGCCATCACGTCCTCGCCGACCAGCGCGTTGACGATCGTCGACTTGCCGGCGCCGGAGGCGCCGAGCAGCACGACCGTGCCGGCGAGGTACGGCGACAGCCCGGCCAGCTCGCCAGTGGCCGCCGACACGGTGACGACGTCGCAGCCCGGCGCGTGCAGGGCCGCCTCGGCCACCGCGGCGTCCAGGTCGTCGCACAGGTCGGCCTTCGTGAGCACCACCACCGGGAGCGCACCGGATTCCCAGGCGAGCGTGAGCAGCCGCTCCAGCCGGCGCACCTTCAGCGGTCCGCCGAGGCCGAGGCAGAGCAGCACGTGGTCGACGTTGGCCGCGAGCGGCTGGGCGTGCGAGGAGCGCCCCGCGGTGCCGCGGACCAGCAAGGACGTCCGGGGCAGCACCTCGACCACGTCCAGGCCGACGGGCCGCAGCGCCAGCCAGTCCCCCACGGTGGGCGCGTCGAGGGCGTCCCTCGGCGGAGGAAGTGCCGGGACCCGCGCGGGCCCGGTGGGGAGGAGCACGTCGTACGCCGTGCGGTCGACGCGCGTGAGCAGCGCGGGCACGAGCCCGCGGTCGAGCAACGGGAAGGAGAGCAACGCGGCAGCGCCCTTCGAAAGGAGGCGGCAGCGTCAGGCGGCCGCCCCGACGGTGGGGACAGCGACGACCTCGGCCATGGCGACCCACCTCCTCCCGGGAACGACGACGGCGCCAGGCTAGGCCTGGCGCCGTCGTGCCGTCACCTGCTTTTCGGCTCAGCGCGCCCAGGCGCTGCGCCCACCCGTCTGCTTGGCCCAGACGACCCGGCCGTTGGGAGCCCCGGTGGCGCCACGCAGCGAACCGAGGGTGCCGGGCTTGCCGGTGCCGAAGCCGACGTTGGACGCGTAGGCGATCTGTGCCATGCCGTCGGGCCCGATGGCCAGCTCGAAGAAGTCCGCGAGCGACCGGTCACCGCCCTCGAGCTGACCGATGAGACCGCCCAGCCCGATGGCGCCACGATGGATCGTCGAGGCGATGACGGCCCGCGTGATCGAGGGGTGGGCCGAGGTCGCGTTGCGCACCTGCGCGAAGTGCACCGACCACACGTTGGAGAGGTCGTCGGCTCCGCCGGCGCCGCGCTCGCCGTACCACGCCAGGTCCAGGACACCGGGTGCACCCGCGGCTCCGGTCACGAAGACCTGCGCCCCACGTCCGAGCGGGACGTCGTCGACCTTGACGGGCTTGCTCCAGGTCTTCGTCTTGTCCCTCGACACGACGTAGTACGTGTGGAAGTGCCCGGGCGAGCCCTGATCGCTGTTGAACAGCACGTAGACGTTGCCCGCGCTGTCGACGGTGCCCCAGGGGAAGATCGCGCTGAGCGTGCTGCTGCCGTCGCTCGGCACCGCGTAGCTGTTGGTGAAGGTCGTCGCCTCTGGACCCTTGTGGGCGACCACGATGCCGCGGGGCGGGCCGAAGGCCGGCGAGGTGGCCGTGGTCGCATTGGCCTTGGCGTCGGAGACGGAGTAGAGGACGTACATCTCCCGCCCGTCCGGGCTGATGAGCATGGGACCGCTGAAGGTGTTGACACCCTGGTCCACGAGCGAGGCGGGCGTGCCGGGACGACCGGCACCCAGTCCGGGCAGCGCGACCTGGTCAGGGCTGTTGACCGGCTGCGCCGCGAGCTCGGCGGGCCAGGTCAGCCCACCGTCGTTGCTCTGCGCGTAGAACTCACCCTCGGCGGCGAAGTCGTGGTAGACGAGGTAGGCCTTCTTGCCGTCGCGGGAGTGCGCGAACCACTGGCGGTCCTGCTCGACGCCGGCGGTCTGGGTCCCCTGCCAGGTCTTGCCGAAGTCCTTGGAGTAGCGGATCGCCGAGTCCGAGATCTCGAGGTCGGCGTTGAGCAGCGTGCCGTCGGGCAGGAAGTCGATCTCGCAGTCACCGCCACCGTTGGTGCTGTCGGTGTGCGACGTCCCGAACGAACGCCCGTCGTTGCTCGAGTACCAGACGCTCGTCGTCCCCTTGCCGCCCGGGACGCAGACCGCGATGTGCCTGCCGTCCCGCGTGATCGCGAGGGAAGGCTCGCCGTACGCGCCCTGGTCGGCGAGAACCGTACGGCGGAAGCCGAGCGGTGCGGACTTCGGCGCCGCGAGGGCCAAGGGTGCCGCCACGAGCACGGCGGCGGCGGCCGTCAGGACAAGAGCACGGGAGGTGGGTCGAGGCATCCTGGGCTCTTCGACAGCGCCGGGTCGTCTCCTGCTACACCGCGCGGGGACCTGCGTCACTGCTGCGGTGGAAGAGCCGGTAGTACAAGTACGCCGCGGTCTCCCGGCCGACGTACCAGACCTCCGTCTCACGGCTGCGTACGGCGGGGCCGCTGCGCGTGGGTGAGGCGTGCGCGTCGATGCCGAGGTCCTTGGCCATCCGGCGGGCCCGCAAGGAGTGCCACGGGTCGGTGACGAGCACCGCGCTGTGCCAGCCACGGCGGCCGAACTGCTCCTTCACCGCCTTGAGCGACTGCAGCGTGTCCCGCCCGACGCCGACCTCGACGACCGCGGGGACGCCGTGGGCGCGCAGGTAGCGTGCCCCGGCCTGCGCCTCGGTGAACCGGTCACCGGGGGCGCCCCCGCCCACCGTGACGACTCGAGGGGCCACGCGCTCGGCGTACAGCTTCGCGGCGTGGTCGAGCCGGGCGCGGAAGACGGCGCTCGGGCGGCCGTCGAACTGCGACGCCCCCAGCACGACGATCGCGTCGGAGCGCGGCCGGTCGTCCTGGCGCGCCACCCACCACACCCGCAGCGCGGTGGCGAGCACCACCACGAACGGCAGCAGCACGAGCACGGCGACCAGCCGCCGTACGTTCTTGGAGAGCAGCAGCGCGGGCACGACCTACCGCGTGTCGCTGCCGGCGGCGTCGAGGGCCGCGCGACCGGCCTCGAGCCGGGCTACCGGCACTCGGAACGGCGAGCAGCTCACGTAGTCGAGCCCCACCTCGTGGAAGAAGTGGATGGAGTCGGGGTCGCCGCCGTGCTCGCCGCAGACCCCGAGGTGCAGGTCCGGACGACTCCGTCGGCCCTCCTCGCACGCGATCCGCACCAGCCGGCCGACCCCGTGCGTGTCGAGCGACTCGAAGGGACTGACCCCGAAGACACCCTTCTCGAGGTACGACGCGAAGAAGCTGCCCTCGACGTCGTCCCGGCTGAAGCCCCAGGTCGTCTGGGTCAGGTCGTTGGTGCCGAAAGAGAAGAACTCGGCCGCCTCCGCGATGTGGCCGGCGGTGAGCGCGGCCCGCGGCAGCTCGATCATGGTGCCGACCGGGAAGTGCAGCGTGCAGCCGTGCGCGTCCGCGACCTCCTTGATGACCCGGCGGGCCTCCTCCTCGACGAGCTCCAGCTCCTGGATGCTGCCAACCAGCGGGATCATGATCTCGGCCCGCGGGTCCTTGCCCAGCCGTTGCTGGAAGCAGGCCGCCTCGGCGATCGCCCGCACCTGCAGCGCGAACAGGCCCGGGATGACGAGCCCGAGGCGCACCCCGCGCAGCCCCAGCATCGGGTTCTGCTCGTGCATCCGGCGTACGGCGTGCAGCAGCCGCAGGTCCTGCTCGGCCGGCTCCCCGTGCTCCTCGGCCAGCGCCACCTTGACCTCGAGCTCGGTGAGGTTCGGCAGGAACTCGTGCAGCGGCGGGTCGAGCAGGCGGATGGTCACGGGGAGCCCGTCCATCGCCTCGAGGATGCGCTCGAAGTCCTTGCGTTGCGGGTCGAGCAGCGCCGCGAGCGCGGTTGCGCGCTCCTCCTCGGTCTCGGCGAGCACCAGGTTCTCGACGTACTGCCGGCGCTCCCCCAGGAACATGTGCTCGGTCCGGCACAGCCCGATGCCCTGCGCGCCGAAGCGTCGCGCCCGTGCGGCGTCCTCGGCGGTGTCGGCGTTGGCGCGCACCCGGAGCCGGCGGCTGGCATCGGCGTGCGAGACGAGCCGGTGCACGGCCTGCACCAGGTCGTCCGCGTCGTCCGCCAGGCCGTCCTCGAAGTACTGCACGACGGCCGACGGCGTGACGGCCACCTCGCCGGCGAACACCTCGCCGGTCGTGCCGTCGATCGAGAGCACGTCGCCCTCCCGTACGACGGTGCCGTCGGGCAGCAAGAGCTGACGCGCCGCGGAGTCGACCTCGAGCTCCTCGGCGCCACACACGCAGGTCTTGCCCATGCCGCGGGCGACGACGGCGGCGTGCGAGGTCTTGCCACCCCTGCTGGTGAGGATGCCCTTGGCCGCGATCATCCCGGAGAGGTCGTCGGGGTTGGTCTCCCGTCGTACGAGGATGACGTCCTCACCCCGGGCCGCCCACTGCTCCGCGGTGGCGCTGTCGAACACCGCCTTGCCGACCGAGGCGCCGGGCGACGCGCCCATGCCCTTGGTGAGGCGCTTGGCCCCGTCGGTCGCGCCGAAGCGCGGGAACATCAGCTGGGCGAGCTGGCTGCCGGTGACGCGCAGCAGTGCCTCGTCCTCGCTGATGAGGCCCTCGTCCACGAGCTGGGTGGCGATGCGGAACGCAGCGGCGGCGGTGCGCTTGCCGACCCGCGTCTGGAGCATCCAGAGCTTGCCGCGCTCGATGGTGAACTCGATGTCGCACAGGTCGCGGTAGTGCCGCTCGAGCGTGGCCATGATGTCCAGGAGCTCGCCGTAGGACGCCGCGTCGAGCTTCTCCAGCTCCTGCAGCGGCAGGGTGTTGCGGATGCCGGCGACGACGTCCTCGCCCTGGGCGTTCTGCAGGTAGTCCCCATAGACGCCTTGGGCGCCGGAGCCCGGGTCGCGGGTGAAGGCGACGCCGGTGCCGGAGTCCATGCCGAGGTTGCCGAACACCATGGCGACGACGTTGACTGCGGTGCCGAGGTCGGACGGGATGCGCTCCTGCCGGCGGTAGAGCCGCGCCCGCTCGCCGTTCCACGACTCGAACACGGCTCGCACCGCCAGGTCGAGCTGGGTACGCGGGTCCTGCGGGAACGGGGCGCCGGTCTCGCGCTCCACGACCGCCTTGAACTGCTCGACGAGGGCCTGCATGTCGGCGGCGTCGAGGTCGAGGTCGCTCGTGGTGCCCTTGCTCCGCTTCATGCCGTCGAGCGCGTGC
>JBKOVB010000009.1:0-6888 GCA_046723735.1 Actinomycetota bacterium
GGAGGGCAAGGATCGTCCATTGGCGTGAAACGTCCTGCGATCATGTCGGATACCTGACAACCCCCTTTCGTAGGCGCCCGATCTGTGGCGAAATGTGCGCAGGAGTGCTGCGGGGGCGGCGCTCCTACACGGCGGCCCGTCGGTCGGGGGGCCCACGACCGCCACGTCGAGGGCGTCGTGCCGCGGAGCGGCACGACGCCCACGCACACGTTCTGGCGCCGGTCTCGCCGTCTCGTCGTGGGGACCACCAGCGCCGCCCAGCTGGCGATGGGCCCTGACCTCGACAATCACGGCCGGCAAGCGGCTGGTCGTGGTGACGGCGAACAGCCGGGGACGGGCGGCGGTCGGCGGGCTCGCTCAGGGCACCGCCGTCAAGGTCGCCAACGCCGGCTCCAAGGGCTGCTTCCTCGCCGCACGCTCGCTCGGTGCCAGAGCGGGATGACCAGGGCGGGTGCGCAGGGGGCGCAGCCCTAGACTTGCTGAGGTGACAGACACCGACCTCGTGCTCGTCGTCGACTTCGGTGCGCAGTATGCGCAGCTCATCGCGCGACGGGTGCGCGAGGCCAAGGTCTACTCCGAGATCGTCCCGCACACCATCACGGCGGAGGAGATCCGCGCCCGCGCCCCCAAGGCGGTCATCCTCTCCGGCGGCCCGTCGTCGGTGTACGCCGAGGGCGCTCCCCAGGTGCCGGCGGGCTTCTTCGAGACCGGTGTCCCGACCCTCGGGATCTGCTACGGCCACCAGGCGATGGCGCTGGCGCTGGGCGGCCGTGTCGCCCAGACCGGCACCGCGGAGTACGGCCGCACCACGCTGTCCGTGACCACCCGGGGCGTGCTCTTCGACGGGCTGCCCGTCGCCCAGTCGGTCTGGATGTCGCACGGCGACGCCGTCGCCGACGCCCCGCCCGGCTTCGTCGTCACCGCGGTCACCGATGCCACGCCGGTCGCCGCCTTCGAGGACACCGCCCGCGGGCTCTACGGCGTGCAGTTCCACCCCGAGGTGATGCACTCCGAGCACGGGCAGCGGGTGCTGGAGAAGTTCCTGTGGGAGGCCGCGGGCTGCCGGCCGACCTGGACCACCGGCAACGTCATCGAGGAGCAGGTCGCCCGAATCCGCGAGCAGGTCGGTGACAAGCACGTCATCTGTGGCCTGTCGGGTGGCGTCGATTCCGCCGTCGCGGCCGCGCTCGTGCAGCGCGCCGTCGGGGACCAGCTCACGTGCGTGTTCGTCGACCACGGGCTGCTGCGCAAGGGCGAGGCCGAGCAGGTCGAGAAGGACTTCGTCGCCTCCACCGGGGTCAAGCTGCACGTGGCCGACGCGCGCGAGCGGTTCCTCACGGCGCTCGCCGGGCTCACCGACCCGGAGGAGAAGCGCAAGACGATCGGCCGGGAGTTCATCCGGGTCTTCGAGCAGGCAGCCCGCGAGGTCACCGAGCACGAGCACGGGGTCGACTTCCTCGTTCAGGGGACGCTGTACCCGGACGTCGTCGAGTCGGGCGGCGGCGAGGGCGCCGCGAACATCAAGAGCCACCACAACGTCGGCGGGCTGCCCGACGACCTCCAGTTCGACCTGGTCGAGCCGCTGCGCACGCTGTTCAAGGACGAGGTGCGGGCGGTCGGCCTCGAGCTCGGGCTGCCCGAGGAGATCGTCTGGCGGCAGCCGTTCCCGGGGCCGGGTCTCGGCATCCGCATCATCGGGGAGGTCACGCACGACCGGCTCGAGGTGCTGCGCGAGGCCGACGCCATCGCCCGCGAGGAGCTGACCAAGGCCGGCCTCGACCGCGACATCTGGCAGTGCCCGGTGGTGCTGCTCGCCGACGTGCGCTCGGTGGGCGTGCAGGGCGACGGCCGCACCTACGGCCACCCGGTTGTGCTGCGGCCGGTGTCGTCCGAGGACGCGATGACCGCCGACTGGGCTCGGGTGCCGTACGACGTGCTCGCCCGCATCTCGACCCGCATCACCAACGAGGTGCGCGAGGTCAACCGCGTCGCGCTCGACGTGACGAGCAAGCCCCCGGGCACGATCGAGTGGGAGTAGGGCTCAGCCGCCTCCCGTGAGTGGCTTGACCAGCACCACGAACTCGAGGTCGGCGCGGCGCGGGATGCCGAAGCGCTCGTCGCCGTACGGGAACGGCCGCCTCTCGCCGGTGGCGACGTACCCGCGCCGCACGTAGTAGGCGATGAGGTCCTCCCGGAGGGACAGCACGGTCATCTCGACCCGGCTCAGCCCGAGGTCCCGTGCGCGGTCTTCCGCGGCCGCGAGCAGCACCGAGCCCACGCCGGCGCCCTGCAGTCCGGGCCGGACGGCGAACAGGCCGAAGTACCCGTGGTCGTCGCGCGGCGTCAGCACGCAGCACCCGAGCAGCTCGTCGCCGTCCACGGCGAGCAGGAGGTCGTCGAGAACCTCCCGCACACCGTCGGGGTCCGTGCGCTGGCCCTCGAGCAGATCGGCCTCGGTCGTCCAGCCTTGCCGGCTGACGTCGCCGCGGTAGGCCGACTCGACGAGCGCGTGCACGGCCTCGACGTCACCGTCCCGGGCGGGTCGTACCTCCACGGGCCCAGTCAAGCGCACCGGCCCGGCCGCGAAGCGCGACCGGGCCGGCGGGGAAACGGGGCGTCAGACGGAGTACGCCTTGTACGACGCCAGCGGGTAGGTGCCGTTGGGCTCCTTCTGGTACAGGTACACGCGCACCGACGTCGCCGTCGTCTTCATCGTCAGCGTGACGGTCTTCGTCCCGCCGCGGCTGACGGCGAAGGCAGCCGAGGCCGCGAGCGTCGCGCCGCTGCTGCTCTTGATGACGAGCTTGCCGTAGCACGTGGTGCTCGCCCAGGTCCCGCACGCGAGCGGGACGCTGAGCTTGGTGCCGCTGCGCGTGGGCTTCGCCCGCACGTGCAGCGCCGGGGTGTTGGTGACGGTGATGGCCTTGGAGGCGGAGTTCCCGACCGCGTCCTTGGCCACGACCGTCACCTTGTGGGCGCCCCAGGCCTGGGTGAAGGTCACGGTGTAGGTGGCCGTGGTGGCGCTCGTCTTCTTGAGGGCGGCTGCGTGGCCGTTCACGAGCACGCTCGTCGGCAAGCCGTTGGCGCCGGCCGTGAGCGCGCCCTTCACCGTCGTCGACTGCGTCGGAACCTTGGCGGCGTTGGCCGGCGAGGTGATGGTGGGAGGAGCCATCATGTCGGCCACGGCCTGCGCGGCGAGGGACTGGACGCTCGACGTCGCCAGGCTCTCGGAGTTGGCGAAGCCGAGGAACGTCGTGCCGCCGGCGGGCACGGACAGGCTGCTGTAGCGCAGGACGAAGGTGTTGGGATCGGTGTGCCCGAACACCACCACCGACGGCGGGCGCGACCACGAGTAGCCCATGGTGTCGGCCCGCTCGTCGTCGCTCGCGGCGCGCAGGTCGGAGCGCACGAGCATCGTCCCCGCCTTGGTGCCGAGGCTCGTCACCGTCTGGTCGAGGGTCGAGGCCGAGAACGCGCTCTGCCCCGGGAACATGTACCCGGCCTGCCCGGTCGAGGGCGCGGTCACGGACATGCGGTAGTCGAGGTTCATGACGTGGCTCTGTCCGTCAGTCGACGCGAAGGTTTCCCGCACCCGGATCTGGTGACCGTTGCGGAACAGCAGACGAGTGCGCTGGAACGTCACCCCGGATGCAACCACCGAGGAGCAGGACCCGCTGGTCGGCGGGTAGACGTCGTTCGGGAGGGTGGTGTTGCAGCGCATCAGCGGCGCCGACTCCGTCACCAGGAAGTCGCCGCTGCTCGTCAGCGACTTGGTGACCGTGAGCGCCGACTGGGACACCGGCAGCCCGCGGACGCCGATGAGGAAGTTGGCCACGCCCGAGGGTAGGTAGGCGTTGAAGCCGTCGACCTGGATCGTGCTCCTCGACGACGTGCCGCTGGGGTCGTTGCCGTACGGCAGCGTGAACGAGCACCGCTCGCTGACCGGGCCGAGAGTCATGGCCGGTCGCTGGATCGTCACCATCGTCTCCCCGCCGCCGCAGTTCGTCCCACCCGCGTCCTGCGTCTGCACGTACCCGTCACCCTGCTCGGCGTAGGCGATGTAGCTGTAGACCGTGTTGCCGGCGTCCTTGGACGGGGCCATCGCGTTGAAGTAGAGGACGGGGCCGGTGAAGGACGCGAGGTAGTCGGTGGACGTCCAGTCGTCCGGGACCGCGCGCAGGCGGCAGTTCGCGGTGCTGCTGGTGATCGTCGCCGTCGTGCTGAACGAGCCGCTGACCACGGAGACGTTCGACGCCAACGTCGTGCTGCTCACGCTGCCGTTCTGCGAGTAGAAGCAGACGATGTTCACGGCGGACACGTCGTTCGAGGTGGTGCCCGAGACGGGGAGCGTGTTGTTCGAGGGGGTGACCTCGTCGTACAGGAAGTGGACGTCGCTGCTCGGGACCGTGATCGTGGTCCACGACCCGGGCCCGGTCGCTGCCGCGGCGCTGCCCGTCAGGGCGCCGACGGCGGCGAGGCAGACGGTCGCGGCGGTGAGGACTCGGGTCATAGGGCCACTGCGCATGAGGTCTCCGGTCGTCAGGGGTGCTCCGTCCCGCTGGGGCGGCAGTTGCACGATCAAGGACGGCGGGAGCATACGGAAGATCCCGGACATCGCCGCGGAGGCTGCGCCCGTGTCCTCCGCGCGAGGACGTCGGCCGGCAGCCGTTGGAGAGGTAGGGGATCTGTCCCAACTCGTTCACGGAGGAACCGTGCGTCGTCCTGCTCGTCTCGCTCTCGTCGGCGCCACCGCGCTGGCGTCCGTCTGCGCGCTGGTCACCACCGGCGTCACCTCGCCCGCGTCGGCGTCCGGCCTCACCCTGCCGCTGTCCGGCACCCCGAAGGTCATGAAGGTGGTCTCCTCGATCGTGCCCACCGAGAACCGGCTGCCCCTCGTCGGGGGCGCGCCCGTCGGGCTGCCGCTGCAGTACGGCGGCGGCAAGGTCGAGCTGACCAACACCAACTTCGCGATCTTCTGGGAGCCGCCGGGCCACGCCAGCTCCTCGACGTACAAGCCTCTCATCAGCCGCTGGTTCAACGACGTCGGCGGCAGCGCGCTGTTCAACACGACGACGCAGTACTACCAGGGCTCGGGCTCGACCCAGCAGCACATCCAGAACGTCTCCACCTTCGGTGGCTCGTACGTCGACACCGACCCGTTCCCGGCCGGCGGGATCACCGACGCCGCCCTGCAGGCCGAGGTGAAGAAGGTCGTCGCGCTCAAGGGGTGGCCGACGGGCGTGGGCAACGAGTACTTCGTCTACACAGGCCCCGGCGGCGAGACGGTCTCGTCGTACTGCGCCTACCACTCCTACGTCACGATCAACGGCAACCCGACGCCGTACGCCGACGAGCCGTACGGCGGGCAGTCGGGCTGCGAGACGCCGACCAGCCCCAACGGTGACCCGGCGGCCGACTCGGCGATCAACACCACCTCGCACGAGCAGTGGGAGACGATCACCGACCCGATGACGGGTGACGGCTGGGTGGCCCTGGACGGCGACGAGGGCTCGGACCAGTGCAACTTCCAGTTCGGGTCCACCGACGCGGGCGGCGCGGACGTGCGCCTCAACGGGCACCCCTACATCGTCCAGCAGGAGTGGGACAACGCCGCGGCGCCCTTCGGCTGCACCATGGGGTGACACCTCAGACCTGACGGCAACGGCCCCGGCGGTCTCCGAGCGCTGGGGCCGTCGCGTGCCTGAACACGACCTCCGGGCCCGCTTCGACGGGACGTTGGTCCCTGTGACCGCCGGTCCGTCAGCACCAGGCTGTCCTCATGAGTGCCGAGACGCTGGCGCGATGGCAGTTCGCGATCACCACCATCTACCACTTCCTGTTCGTGCCGCTGACGATCGGGCTCTCGATCCTGGTGGCCGGTCTGCAGACCGCCTGGTACCGCACGGGTGACGCCAAGTGGAAGAGCCTCACGAAGTTCTTCGGGAAGCTGTTCCTCATCAACTTCGCGATGGGCGTCGTCACGGGCATCGTCCAGGAGTTCCAGTTCGGCATGAATTGGAGCGACTACTCGCGGTTCGTCGGCGACGTCTTCGGCGCGCCGCTCGCGATGGAGGGCATCCTCGCGTTCTTCCTCGAGTCGACCTTCCTGGGGTTGTGGATCTTCGGGTGGGAGCGGCTGCCGAAGAAGGTGCACCTCGCCTGCATCTGGCTCGCCGCCATCGGCACCAACATCTCGGCGTACTTCATCCTCGCGGCGAACTCGTGGATGCAGCACCCGGTGGGCTACCGCATCGACCCCGAGACGCACCGGGCGCAGCTGACTTCCATCTGGGCGGTGCTCACCAACTCGACGGCCCTCGTCACGATTCCGCACACCCTCGCCGCGTCGTTCCTCACCGCTGGCATCTTCGTGCTGGCGGTCAGCGCCTGGCACCTGCGGCGGCGGAGGCTGGACCCGATGTTCCGGTCCGCGCTGCGGCTCGGCATCGTGACCGTCCTGGTGGCCGGCCTCGCAGTCGCCGTCACCGGTGACCTGCAGGCCAGGATCATGACCGAGCAGCAGCCGATGAAGATGGCGGCCGCCGAGGCGCTCTACGACACCTCCGCGCCCGCGTCGTTCTCGCTGCTGACGATCGGCTCGCTCGACGGCCAGTCCGAGGTCTGGAGCCTGCGGGTGCCGCACGTTCTCTCCTTCATGGCCACGGGCGACCCGGACGGCGAGGTCGAGGGCATCAACCAGCTCCAGCAGGAGTACGAACAGACCTACGGCCCCGGTGGCTACAAGCCCTCGATCCCGATGGCCTACTGGACCTTCCGGCTCATGATCGGCTTCGGTCTGCTGGCGGCCGCGCTGGCGGCGCTGGCGCTGTGGCTGTTCCGCAATGGTCGTAAGCCGACCAGCCGGTGGTTCTGGTGGGCGGCCGCCTG
>JBKOVB010000078.1:0-12468 GCA_046723735.1 Actinomycetota bacterium
GAGAAGGTCAGGCCGGCGCGCGGCGGCGACACCCAGGTCCGGTCCATCCGGCCGTGGCCGGCGGTCTGCTCCTCCGCCACCACCACCAGCCCGGCCGGTTCGCCCTGCCGGGCCCGCTCCGCGACCACGTCGTTGGTCGACGTCGTGGTGGTCAGCACCTCGACCCGCCAGCCCTCAGGGCCAAGAGCCCGGCCCAGGGCCTCCTGGCGCAACGGGGGACGGTCGAGGTCGCCGTACATGGGCAGAGTGTGCCTCGATACCCTGAGCCTCGTGACCGCTCCTGACATCCACACCACCGCGGGCAAGCTCGCGGAGCTCCGTCGCCGCAACGACGAGAAGCTCCATGCCGGCTCGAAGCGGGCCGTCGACGCCCAGCACGCCAAGGGCAAGATGACCGCGCGCGAGCGGATCGACTACTTCCTCGACGAGGGCAGCTTCGTCGAGACCGACCCGCTCGCCCGGCACCGCGCCCGCGACTTCGGGGTGGAGAAGAACCGACCGTACGGCGACGGCGTGATCACCGGGTACGGCACCGTCGACGGTCGCCAGGTGTGCGTGTTCAGCCAGGACGCGACCGTGTTCGGCGGCTCGCTCGGCGAGGTGTACGGCGAGAAGATCGTCAAGATCATGGACCTGGCCCTCAAGGTGGGCTGCCCGGTCGTCGGCCTCAACGACGGCGGCGGCGCGCGCATCCAGGAGGGGATCATGGGTCTCGCCCTGTACGGCGAGATCTTCTACCGCAACGTGATCGGCTCCGGGGTCGTCCCGCAGATCAGCCTGATCCTCGGCTCGTGCGCGGGCGGCGCGGTCTACTCGCCCGCGATCACCGACTTCACCCTCATGGTCGACGAGGGCTCGCACATGTTCATCACCGGCCCGGACGTCATCAAGACGGTCACCGGCGAGGACATCGACATGGAGTCGCTCGGCGGGGCCATGACCCACAACTCCAAGAGCGGCGTCGCGCACTTCATGAGCGCCGACGAGAAGGAGTGCCTCGACCTCGCGAAGACCCTGCTGTCGTTCCTGCCCTCCAACAACATGGAGGACGCGCCGGCGTTCGACGGCTACGACGTCGACGGCGAGGAGCCGGACGTCGCGCTCGACACGCTCGTCCCGGACAGCAACAACGCGCCGTACGACATGAAGACCGCGATCACCGCGGTGCTCGACGACGGCGACTTCCTCGAGGTCCAGCCGCTGTGGGCGCAGAACATCGTCTGCGGCTTCGGCCGGATCGAGGGACGCTCCGTCGGCGTCGTGGCCAACCAGCCCATGAGCTTCGCCGGGACGCTCGACATCGACGCGTCCGAGAAGGCCGCGCGCTTCGTGCGCACCTGCGACGCGTTCAACATCCCGATCCTGACCTTCATGGACGTGCCCGGCTTCCTCCCGGGCGTCGGTCAGGAGCACGCCGGCATCATCCGCCGCGGCGCGAAGCTGCTCTACGCGTACGCCGAGGCCACCGTCCCGAAGGTCACGATCATCACCCGCAAGGCGTACGGCGGCGCGTACGTCGTCATGGGCTCCACGCACCTCAAGGCTGACGTCGTGCTGGCCTGGCCGACCGCGCAGGTCGCCGTGATGGGCGCGCAGGGCGCGGTCAACATCGTGCAGCGCCGGGCGCTGGCCGCCGCCGCCTCGGAGGGCAAGGACGTCGAGGCGCTGCGGCAGCAGTTCATCACCGAGTACGAGGACACCTTCGCGACGCCGTACATCGCCGCCTCCCGCGGGTTCGTCGACGCGGTCATCGAGCCGTCGGGGACGCGCCGCGAGGTGGCGAAGGCGCTTCGGATCCTGCGCGGCAAGCGCGAGTCGCTGCCGCCGAAGAAGCACGGGAACATCCCGCTGTGAGCGCAGGGGCGAGCTCGCTCAGCGAGGGAGCGCCGGAGCGAGCTCGAGACGCTGTGATCCAGGTGCTCCAGGTTACGGGCAACCCGACGCCGGAGGAGCTGGCGGCCGTGACGGCGCTGCTCCTGAGCCGGGGCGGGACCGCTCCCGAGCCCGAGCCCGTGCCGGTGTCGCGCTGGAACGACCGGACCTCGTTGCTGCGCACGCCGCTGCCCCACGGGCCGGGCGCCTGGCGCGCGGCGCGCTGACGCCGCTCGACCTCAGCGCGCGATGCTGCGCGGGCTGGTGAGGAACCCCACTCCCCAGCTCAGGTGCATGATCGCGAGCACCACCGGCAGCAGGACCGCCTCCGCGGGCGCGAGCCTCCGGCCCAGGAACACGCTCGCGCCGAGGTTCGCCGCGCCGTAGGCCAAGGGCGCCAGCCAGCCGACCGGCTGGCCGAGCAGCACCAGAGCAGCGCCCGCGGCGAGCCCGAGCACGGTCAGCGGCGGCACGAGGTAGTGCCAGCGGACCGAGTCGTGGTGCAGCCGCATGACGACCCGACGCCACCGCCCGTAGTCGCGGTACTGACGGGCGAGGGCCCTGACGGTGGCGCGAGGCCGATAGGTGACGCGCAGCTCGGGGGCGAACCACACGAGCCCCCCGGCGCCGCGGAGCCGGTGGTTGAGCTCCCAGTCCTGCGCGCGCGTGAAGTGCTCGTCGTACCCGCCGGCCCTCACCAACGCCTCGCGCCGGAAGATCCCGAGGTAGACGGTGTCCGCGGGGCCTGGCTGGCCGCCGTAGTGGAAGCGACCACCGCCGACGCCGAAGGGGCTTGACATCGCGGCGGCCACGGCGCGCTCGAACGTCGTGGTGCCCTCGGCGGCCATGACACCGCCGACGTTGACGGCGCCGGTCTCCTCGAGCAGCTCGACGCCCCGCCGTACGTAGCCCGCCGGCAGCACGGCGTGCCCGTCGACGCGCACCACCACGGGCGCGCAGGTCGCAGCGACCGCGGCGTTGAGGCCGGCCGGCGTGCGTCCGGTCGGGTTGCTCACGACCACCACGCGCGGGTCCGCGGCGGCGAGGTCAGCGGCCACGCGCTCGGTGCCGTCGGTGGAGGGCCCGACGGCGACGGCCACGCCGAGGTTCCCGGGGTAGTCCTGCGCGAGGACGCTGCGGACGGCCTCCTTGAGGTGCAGCGCCTCGTTGCGCACGACCATGACCACGGAGACGTCGGGCCAGGACCTGTCGAGCACGTCGACAGGCTAGTGGGTCGACGTCAGGCTCCGGCTTGCGCCGTTCGCAGCAGCAAGGCGTCGGCTGTCCGGTTCAAGGAGTGAGATCAACACTCGATCGAGATGCCGATGCGTTGTTGTCGCCGAGGTTCCACGACTTCTCGGCGCCGAAGTAGAGGATGAGGAGGTTGTTGGCGCGGTTGCGGTGGGCACCCGTGTAGACGTTCACGAGGTCGGACGCCGCCGGGCTGAGCGATCGGGCCGCTCGTGCACGCGTTCTCCGCGCCGGTCTGCTACCTGTTCCACCCGTACGTCGCGGTGGCAGGTGCCTGGGTCAGGCTGCGCCTGCGCGTGGCGCGAGCTGGCCCCGGAACCGCAGCCACTGCACCTGTCCCTCGGGGTCGCGCACGAACTCGATCCGCGCGAACCGGCGCCGCCGGTCGACACCGAGCGGAAAGGCGGCGTCGGCGGGGAGCATCGCGTAGGCGGTGGGCGGGGGCACCGCTGCTTCCGCCATGGGGATGCCGCGCAGGTGCGCCGCGAGCTCCACCGTCAATAGCACTCCCTCGTCGTGCTCGCTCACGATGACGTCGCCGTGCGGCGTGCGGTAGCGCCCCACGTAGTCGTCGCGCGCGACCGACCGGGGGTCGAGGAACTCGGTCTCGGTGAGCTCCAGCCCCAGCACCCGGGTGACGGCCGCGCTGACGACCGCGTCGTTGAGCTCGTGACCGCGCTCGCTGTTCGTGAGCACGGTGATGGCGAAGCCGTGCTCCGGCAGCAGCACGAACGCCGACATCTGGCCGTGCAGCGACCCGCCGTGCTTGACGAGGCGTACGTCGCCCACCCGCTCGAGCATCCACGCAGTGCCGACCTCGTCAGCGAGGAAGCCGGCGGGCGCGAGCGGCTGCTGCATGGCCTGACGGGTCGCCCTGCTCAGGACCCCGGCCTGCTCGTCGGGGCCGGTCCCCAGGTGAAACTGCGCGAAGGTGAGCTGGTCGTCGGGGCAGGACACGTAGGCCGCTCCGGAGGCACCTGCCCCCCGGTTGAGGTAGTACGGCCGGAACACCGTGGGTGCTCCCGTCCAGTGGGTGTGACCGACCGCGAGTTCGTGCGTCAGCAGGTCCTCGGGGAGCAGGAAGGTGCGCGACATCCCGAGCGGCCGGAGGATGCCGTCGGTCACGGCCGTCTCGTACGCCTGCTTCTCGAGCACCTCGACGAGCCGGCCGGCCACGCAGAAGGCGTTGTTGTTGTACGACCACGCGTGCCCCAGCGGAGCCACCTGCGGGCAGCCGTCCGCCATGCTCTCGACGAGCCGCTCGAGCGCGTCCTCGCCACGGCTGAGGTCCGGGAGGTGGTCGCCGAACCAGCCGGAGTGATGGGTGAGGAGGTGCTGGACCGTGACGTCCCTCGAAGCGACCGGGTCGCACACCCCGAAGCCGGGAAGGACGTCCTGGACGCGGGTGTCGAGGGTCAGGACGCCGCGCTCGACGAGCCGCATGACCGCGGTCGCGGTGTAGACCTTGCCGGTGGAGCCGATCTGGAACAGCGTGTTCTCGGTGACGGGCCGCGGGCTCTCCACGCTGGTGACACCCCAGGTGTGGATTTCCCGGTGCGTCCCGTCGAGCAGCACGCCCACCGAGACGCCAGGGACCTGGAGCTCTCGCATCTTCGCCTCGACGACGGGTGCGAGGGCGTCGTGGATCGCTGAGATGGACATCGTTCTCCTGTCGTAGCGGTGTCAGCGGTGAGCGTCGGCCCGGGCGGCCCGCTCGTCCCGGCGCGCGTCGTCGCCGCCTTGGCGCACGGCGGACGAGGCGTGCGCGGCAGGGCACGGCGGGGTCATGGGCAGAGGATCACCTGGGAGCGCGGGAGCGCGCATTGGTGGCGGCGACAAGGTCCGGGGCCTGGTTCCGTCGCTTCGACCTGGGAGCGTCGTCGAGCTGGAGCGACTGGAACGCCCACCAGAGCTCGACGACCGTGGTCATGTCGTCGAGGTCGGCACCGGTGAGCTGGACGAACTTGGCGACGCGGTAGGAGAGCGTGTTCGGGTGCATGTGCATGCTCGCGGCGGCCGCGTCGCGGCGCAGCCGCGCGTCGAGGTATCCGCGCATCGTGCGGATCAGGTCCTCGCGGATGCCTCCTGCCGCCTCGAGCGGATCGAGGTACTTGGCGCGCAGCGCCCGAGTTACCTCGTCGTCGTCGCAGACAGCCACCCGAGCGCCCAGGTCGTGCACGTCGTGGAGGCCGACCAGGCCAAACCGCTGGGCAGTGACGAGCGCGCGACGCGCGCTCGCGTACGCCGCAGCCGCGTCCTTCAGGAGGACCGGCGCGGAGGCACCCGCGACGACGTCGTGAAGGGCACGGCGGTCCTCGAGCGGCGCCTCGAGACCGACGACGGTGTCGCTCCAGGAGACGAACACGCCGTCCCCGGGACCGGCGGCGATGAGGCTGCCCTTCAGCTCGGCGACCGACGCCCCGCGACACGGCGCGGCGCAGATGACGCGGTAGGGCCGCGTCGGATCGAGACCGAGCCGGCGCGCCAGCTCCGCGGTGGCCTCAGGCGGTTGGGGGCGCGTGAGCAGGTCCTGCATGGCGGCGACGAGTCGTTCCTGAGCGCTGCGAGCCGTGGCGAGCTCCACCTGTCGGTGCACCGACGCCGCCTCCACGAAGGTCATCCCAAGCGTCTCCGCCTCGAACTCGTACATCTCGCGGACCGAGGCGGCATCGGCCCCGAGCTCCGCGGCGAGGTCCCGTGCCCGGGTCCAGAGCAACCGGCCGAGGAGCCTGTGCGCGCCGAGGACCAGGTCGAGCGGGAAGCCCTGCTCTGCGCGCTCCCGTACGGCATCGGTCAGCTGCTGCAGCTCTCGTCGGTCGGGGAGGCGCCGCTGCTCGACCAGGGACAGGGTCAGGCTTGCGTTGTGGACGATCTGCCTCCTGATCGCCTCCGCCGGGGTGGCGCGATAGGCCTCGAACTCCTCCTGAACCGCGATCGCCATGCTGTGCGCCAGGTCGTGGAGCTCCGCGCGGAGACGGCTCACGAGCGCACGGAGCAGCGTCTCGTCCGCTGCGCTCAGCGGGCCGGTCGAGTCCACCGCACCGACGGTACACACGTGCGAGGCGAGGGCCCCGGTGCGCAGAAGTCCTGGCAGGCTTGGCGTTCCACACTAACGAGACAGGTCGAATTGGGCGTGATCGACGGTTGTGACCAGCGGCCTCCGCCCGCATCCTCCTCTCGGGAGGTGACGCTGATGCTCGGGTTGCGACGACGTGCAGCACTGATGGCAGCGGTCGCTGTGGCGGTCGGCGGATGTGGTTCGACGGTCCGGCTGACAGGTGCCGCTGCCGGCGGGGGTGAGCTCGACGCCGGTGCTGGCCTCGGGGCGGTCAGCGCGACGGGAGCGCCCGGGTCCGGCGGGGCGCCCGGTGCTCTCAGCCCCTCGAGCACGTCGGTCCAACCGGAAGGCGCCGCGACCCATGGGGGCTCGCCGGCGGGCGGGACTGACGGTCAGGGCACGGGCGGCACTCACGGACCCGTCACCGCGCTGGCGCGAGGCGAGACGGCCACGCGGTTGTACCTCGGCATCGCCTACGCCTCGGGTGCCGGGAGCACGAACAGCGCGCTCGGAGCCTCGAGCATCGACCCCGGCAACGCGCGCGCCTACTACGACGCGATCATCGACGACGTCAACAAGCACGGCGGCGTCCGGGGCAAGACGCTGACGCCAGTTTACTTCGACACGAGCAGTTCCGGCACCAGCGCTGACCAGGTGGCGCAGGCGGCCTGCACCTTCTTCACGCAGGACAACAAGGTGTTCGCCGTGGTCGGCCCCGGCCACCCGGTGATGCGCGCCTGCAGCAACAAGGCCGGCATCGTCAACCTCTCCACCGGGTTCAGCAACGCGACGTCGACGACCTTCACGCAGTTCCCCAACTACGTGGAGATCTCCACGATGAACCTCGACCGCGCTGGTCGGGTGACGGTCGAGGGGCTCGCCAAGACGGACTACTTCACCGGCTCGCCCCACGTCGGCATCGTGACCTGGGATGACACGGCGTACCGCTACGGCCTGGCGCACGGCTGGCTGCCCGCGCTCGCCAAGGTCGGTGTGCCGCAGCCGGAAGTGGCCTACGTCGCCCCGCCGCAGTCCCCGAACGACCTCGGCGCGGCGAGCTCGGGCGTCCAAAGCGCGATCCTGCAATTCAGGCAGGCGGGGGTCGACCACGTCCTCATCAGCGACGGCGCGGCCGGGATGTTCGAGGGCACCGGGCTCACCCTGCTCTGGATCAAGGCTGCTTCGTCGCAGCAGTACTTCCCCGCGTACGGCCTCAACCAGGCCAACTCTCCGCAGGCAGGCCTCGATGCGGGGCTGTGGTCAGGCAGTGACATGAAGGGGGCACGCGCTGTCACCTGGACCAACTACGACGGCCAGAACGCCGCGCGTACGAGGTGCCTGAACGTGATGACGGCGCACGGAATCTCGCTCGACAACGCCAACGCGCGAGGATCGGCGGTCAACGCCTGCGACTACGTGGAGTTCCTCCGCCACGTGGTGACCGTGGGCGGGGGCGCTTCGTTGTCGGCAGTGCTCCGCGGCGTCGACTCGACCGGCACCCGCTACCCGTCGCCGTCGCTCTACCTCGCCTACTTCGACCACACGCACCACGACGGGGTCGGGGCTGTTCGTACATCGGCGTTCAACGACTCCTGCACGTGCTTCCGATACCTGACGAACCCCTACCGAGTCGGCTGACGCCTTCGAGCCTGCGAGATCAGTCCCGGCTCGCCGGCGGTGTCGGGAGGCCGAGCAGTCGCCTGAGAACGGCTCGGCGCACCTGCGTCGGGTCCGCAGCGGCGACGACACTGGCGCGCACCGGGCCCTCAGCACGCTCGACCAGCCTCAGCACCCCGTGCTGGAGCTCGAGGGCCAGACGTGCGTCACGCATGCGGCACAGACCCGGCTCGAGCACGGTCAGCACCGCCAGCGGGTCGTGTAGGTGACAGGCCCAGGAAGCGCTGATTTCTCCGGGCACGCCGTGGCGTCCGCACAGCTGGTGGAACAGCGGTAGCCAGACGTCCATCAAGGCCGCCAGAGCGTCGTTGACGGGATGCCCGTGCGCGCGCAGCCGTTCGATGTCCTCGACGAGCAGGTGCGTCGGGTAGGTCACCTCGGCGGGGACGATCGAGACCGGCACCCCTGAGGTCAGAACGGACCACGCCGCCTCGCGGTCGGCGTTGAGGTTGTACTCGCAGAGGGCGTCGAGCGGCACACCTGCCGCGCGGGCCGGTCCGGTCACGACACCCCCCATCAAGACGATCCTCTCGATGCCCTGTGCAGCAGTGGGCCGTGAGGCGAGCGCTTCGGCGACGTTGGTGAGCGGGCCGAGGCACAGCACGACCAGCTGCTGCTCCTCACTCGCCGTCTCGCGGAGGAACGTGGCTGCGGCGCCTCGTGCGGCGGGCGGTGCCTCGGCGATCTCGCGTGCCCCGAGAACCGGGATGCCCTCGTGCCCGCCCCACACGGGCTCCGGAAGCCAGCGATCGAACAGCCGAGGAGGCAGCGGCTCGCTCGCTCCGGCGACGACGGGCACCCGACGTCCGCACAGGCGTAGCAGCTTGTCCGCGAGCGCTGCGCGGACCTCCGTGCGGCCTCCCGTGGTCGTCACGCCGCGCAGTCGCACCCGCAGATCTACCGCGGCGAGGACGAGCGCGAGGGCGTCGTCGACATCAGTGCCGATGTCGGTGTCGACCACCATCGAGACGACGCCGGCCGGGGCTGCGAGGCGGGGGGCCGCGGCGCGTGAGGCCCCCTGCTCCCTGCCGGCGCGCGGTGCTTCTGCCTCGAAGCTTCCGGTGCTGGACTCGTCGCATCCCACGGCCTGCAACCTAGGGACACCGCCACCGCGGCGCACCGTCGCCGCCGACGACGATCAGGGGCGACGTCCGTCAGGACGCTGAACGGCTAGCGGACCAGCCGGACGCCCCAGCGCAGGTAGAGCCGCTCGCCCGGCTCGAGGACCACAGCTCGGCGACGGTCCCGTCGGGTCGGTGCAGCCGCACCCTGGCCCGGCCGTCGGCGTCGCGCCGCCCGTCGGTAAAGGCCACCTCGATCTCGCGGTCGCCCAGTCGACGCGCGGCCCGGAGGTTCAGGTCCTGCTCGCTGCGGGGCACCGCACGACCGGGATCCCCCGCTCGTCGGTGGGCAGCACCGTGTAGGCCGGCAGCTCGAGCCCGCAGTCGTCGATCAGTCCGCCCCGGCGGACAGGTAGGGGTGCGCGCCGGCCGCGACCGGGCAGGGCGCCGGCCCGAGGTAGGTGAGCGAGTGCTGACGGTGAAGCCCTGGTCGCAAAGCTGGTAGTGCAGCTCACAGCCCAAGAGGAACGGCCAGCCGGTCTGGGCGCGCAGCGGTACCCCATCCGGACGTCGGTCCCTGCTTCCCCGGTGACGCCGGGATGGCGCCGACGTTGACGGTGTCCTTGCTACCGGTGGCGAAGGTCGTCACCTTCGGGAGCGCGTAGTCGGCGACGTGGCCCCGGGCCAGGAAGCTCAGCGCCAGGCTGCCCTTCTCGCCGACATCACCTGCCGCTGTGGCGTTCAGGTCGGCCTGGAAGAACGACTCCCGGTCGTAGGGCTGCGTGACGTTGTCGACGTTGGTGTCCGCGTCGAGCTGGAAGGCGAGGTCGTGGACGGCGAGAGCAGGCCCGCCGCTCGCGACGAGGCCCTACCGTCACGAGGCTGGCGACCCCCAGCAGGGCCGTGCCACGACGGGCGTGCAGACGGAGGCGCCTTCTGGGCGCCGCGTGGGATGCACGACTCATACCTCCCGGGCCGTATTCCAGGTCCCCCATGGCCCGGACTCCGCGTATCAGCAACCGCCCTTTCTCCGTTCCGCGCAGGGAACCGGCCGTTTGCTGTCTTGTGAATGACACTTTGATGTTGGTATTGCGACGTTTTGTGCCGGGTGGGTGCACGCCGGCGGGAGGCCCCTCCCTAGACTTCGCCAGACACCTCGATCACCCGGGAGCACCCCTCGTGCGCAAGGTCCTCATCGCCAACCGCGGCGAGATCGCCGTCCGCGTCGCCCGCGCCTGCAAGGACGCCGGCCTGGCCTCCGTGGCCGTCTACGCGGAGCCGGACATCGACGCCCTGCACGTCCGGGAGTGCGACGAGGCCTACGCGCTCGGCGGCACGACACCCGGCGACTCGTACCTGCGCATCGACAAGGTTCTGCAGGCCCTCAAGGACTCCGGTGCCGACGCGGTGCACCCTGGCTACGGCTTCCTGTCGGAGAACGCGGAGTTCGCGCAGGCGGTGATCGACGCCGGCGCCACCTGGATCGGGCCGTCCCCCGCGGCCATCGCGGCGTTGGGCGACAAGACCACCGCGCGCCACATCGCGTTGAAGATCGGCGCCCCGCTCGCACCGGGCACCGCCGACCCGGTCAAGGGCGTCGACGAGGTGCTCGCCTTCGTCGAGGAGCACGGCCTGCCGGTGGCCATCAAGGCCGCGTTCGGCGGTGGCGGACGCGGTCTGAAGATCGCCCGCACCAAGGAGGAGATCCCCGAGCTCTACGAGTCGGCCGTCCGCGAGGCGGTCGCCGCCTTCGGCCGCGGTGAGTGCTTCGTCGAGCGCTACCTCGACAAGCCGCGCCACGTCGAGACCCAGGTGCTCGCCGACACCCACGGCAACGTCGTGGTCGTCAGCACCCGCGACTGCTCCCTGCAGCGCCGCTACCAGAAGGTCGTCGAGGAGGCGCCTGCGCCGTTCCTGACCGACGACCAGGTGGCCCAGCTCTACAAGGCCTCCAAGGACATCATCCGCGAGGCCGGGTACGTCGGGGCCGGCACCTGCGAGTTCCTCGTGGCCCAGGACGGGCTCATCTCCTTCCTCGAGGTCAACACTCGCCTGCAGGTCGAGCACCCGGTGACCGAGGAGGTGACCGGCGTCGACCTCGTGCGCGAGCAGTTCCGCATCGCCCAGGGCGAGGCGCTCACGTTCACCGACCCGGAGCCGCGCGGACACTCCTTCGAGTTCCGCATCAACGGCGAGGACCCGGGCCGCGGCTTCCTGCCCGCTCCCGGCACGGTCACCACCTTCGTCCCCCCGCTCGGCCCGGGCGTCCGCGTCGACACCGGCATCGAGTCGGGCTCGGTCATCGGCGGCGCGTTCGACTCGCTGCTCGCCAAGCTCATCGTCACCGGCGCCACCCGCGAGCAGGCGCTCGAGCGGGCGGCACGCGCGCTCGACGAGATGAAGGTCGAGGGCATGGCCACCCTCATCCCGTTCCACGAGAAGGTTGTGCGCGACCCCGCCTTCACCTCGAACCCGTTCACGGTGCACAACCGCTGGATCGAGACCGAGTTCGACAACGACATCCCGCCGTACGGCGGCCACGGCGAGGCCGCGGAGGAGAGCGCTCCCCGTGAGACGGTGGTCGTGGAGGTCGCCGGCAAGCGCCTCGAGGTGACGCTGCCCGCGGGCCTGGGTGCCGCTGCCGCTCCGGCTGCCAAGAAGGGCCCGGCCAAGCGCAAGGCGGCCGGGGCCACCGGTGCCAAGGTCTCCGGCGACACGCTCACGTCGCCGATGCAGGGCACGATCGTCAAGGTCGCCGTCGAGGACGGCGCCCAGGTCGAGGCCGGTGACCTCGTCGTGGTGCTCGAGGCCATGAAGATGGAGCAGCCGCTGAACGCCCACAAGGCCGGCACCATCACGGGCCTGTCCGCCGCGGTCGGCGAGGTCGTCTCGGCGGGAGCCGCGCTGTGCGAGATCAAGGGCTGAGCAGCCAGCCCCTGGTCGTCGTCGGCGCGAACGGGTTCCTCGGCAGCGCCCTCGTGCGCGCCGCCGGCCGTCGCGGACAGGACGCGCGCCCCGCCGGTCGTGATCTGACGCGGCTGCCCCTCGAGCCGGGCGTCGTGGTCGTCAACGCCGCCGGGACCGTCGACGGCGACGCATCCGCGCTCGCGAGCGCCAACCACGCGTTCGCGGCCGAGCTCGGTGCGCGGTGCCTCGCCGCGCAGGTGCCTCTGCTCCACCTCGGGTCTGCCGCGGAGTACGGCCCCCAGCAGGGCGACCTCACGCGCGAGGACGACCCGGAGCAGCCCGCCGGCCCGTACGGGCAGACCAAGCTGGCGGGGACCGAGGCCTTGCGGGCGTTGCGGGCACAGGGGCTGGTCACCACGGTCGCCCGGATCTTCAACGTCGTCGGGGGCTACGACCGGCGGACCGACCCCGTGAGCGAGTTCGCGGGCCGGCTCGTCTCCGACGGGGGCGGCCGCTTCACGATCCGCGACCCCTCGCTGGTGCGCGACCTGGCCGGCGTCGACTGGGTCGCCGATCGCCTGCTCGAGCTGGTTCCCCACGTCGGACGCCACGACGTCGTCAACGTCTGCACCGGGGTGGGGA
>JBKOVB010000155.1:0-8340 GCA_046723735.1 Actinomycetota bacterium
CGCGGGTCCTGCGGGAACGGGGCGCCGGTCTCGCGCTCCACGACCGCCTTGAACTGCTCGACGAGGGCCTGCATGTCGGCGGCGTCGAGGTCGAGGTCGCTCGTGGTGCCCTTGCTCCGCTTCATGCCGTCGAGCGCGTGCTCGAACAGCTCGCCCTCGACGCCCAGCACCGTCTTGCCGAACATCTGCACCAGCCGGCGGTAGGAATCCCACGCGAACCGCTCGTTGCCCTGCTTGGCCAGGCCCACGACGGAGGCGTCGTTGAGGCCGATGTTGAGGACGGTGTCCATCATCCCGGGCATGGAGAACTTCGCCCCGGAGCGGACGCTGACCAGCAGCGGGTCGTCCGGGTCGCCCAGCGTCTTGCCCATCGCGTGCTCGAGCTTCGTGAGGTGCTCGGTGACCTCGCTCTCGAGCTCCGGCGGGAGCTGGCCGGAGGCCAGGTAGATCTTGCAGGCGTCGGTGGTGATGGTGAAGCCGGGCGGAACGGGCAGCCCGAGGTTCGTCATCTCGGCCAGGTTGGCGCCCTTACCGCCTAGCAGGTCCTTCATGTCCTTGCTGCCCTCGGCGAAGGCATACACCAGCTTCGTCACTGCGATCCTCCGTCGCTAGAGAGGCCCGAGCCGTTCGTGCAGGTAACGCTCCACCTGGTCCAGCGATACCCGATCCTGGGCCATCGTGTCGCGCTCCCGGACCGTGACGGCCTGGTCGTCGAGGGTGTCGAAGTCGACCGTGACGCAGAACGGTGTGCCGATCTCGTCCTGCCGGCGGTAGCGCCGGCCGATGGCGCCGGCGTCGTCGAAGTCGACGTTCCAGTGCCGCCGCAGCTTCTGCCCCAGGTCACGTGCCACCGGCGACAGGTCGGCGTTGCGCGACAGCGGCAGCACGGCCACCTTCACCGGCGCGAGGCGCTTGTCGAGCCGGAGCAGGACGCGCTTCTCCAGCTCGCCCTTGGCGTTCGGCGCCTGGTCCTCGGTGTAGGCGTCGAGCAGGAACATCAGGGCCGTGCGGTCGACGCCGACCGCGGGCTCGATGACGTACGGCGTGTAGCGCTCGCCCGTCTCCTGGTCGAAGTACGACAGGTCGACGCCGCTGGCCTTGCTGTGCACGGACAGGTCGTAGTCGGTGCGGTTGGCGATGCCCTCGAGCTCGCCCCACTCGGCGCCCTGGAAGCCGAAGCGGTACTCGATGTCGACGGTGCGCTTCGAGTAGTGGCTGAGCTTGTCCTTGGGGTGCTCGAAGAGCCGCAGGTTGTCCGGGTCGACGCCGAGCTCGGTGAACCAGGCCAGCCGGGTGTCGATCCAGTACTGGTGCCACTCGGCGTCCTCGCCCGGCCTGACGAAGAACTCCATCTCCATCTGCTCGAACTCGCGGGTCCGGAAGATGAAGTTGCCGGGCGTGATCTCGTTGCGGAAGCTCTTGCCGATCTGCCCGATGCCGAACGGCGGCTTCTTGCGCGCGCTCTGCTGGACGTTGAGGTAGTTGACGAAGATGCCCTGGGCCGTCTCGGGCCGCAGGTACGCCAGGCCGCTCTCGTCCTCCACCGGGCCGAGGTAGGTCTTGAGCAGCCCGCTGAACTGGCGAGGCTCGGTGAACTCGCCGCGGGTGCCGCAGTGCGGGCAGGCGATCTCGGTGAGGGTCTTGCCGGGGTGCGCCTCCTCGAGATGGTCAGCCCGCCACCGCTTGTGGCAGGAGGTGCACTCCACCAGCGGGTCGGTGAACGTCTCGACGTGGCCGGAGGTCTCCCAGACCTCGCGGGCGAGGATGACGCAGCTGTCGAGGCCGACGACGTCGTCACGGCCCTGCACCGTGGACTTCCACCACTGGCGCTTGATGTTGTTCTTCAGCTCCACCCCGAGCGGCCCGTAGTCCCACGAGGCGCGCAGACCGCCGTAGATCTCCGAGGACGGGTAGACGAACCCCCGCCGCTTGCAGAGGCTGACGATGGTGTCCATGCGGTCGGGCGTCTTGGCCATGAGGGGCTCCACTCCGGCTGGCGGTCGGCGGGTCGGCTCCTGACCCTATCGAGGCGTCACCGACCGCTGGTCAGGGCTCCTGACGCGCCCGGCTGCCGGGCCCGCCCGCGACCGGCTGCGTCTCGTCGGCGGTGGCCAGCACCTGGAACGCGCTGGGCTCCGGCACCGCATGGGCGAACAAGGCCGCGGTGGCCAGCTTCACGTCGTACGCCGAGAGGCTGCGCCGGTACGCACCGACGTCGGCCCACTCGGTGGTGAGCACCCACAGGGTCGGCTCGTCGACCGACCGGCCGGCGCGGCCGCGCACGAACCCGGGCCGTGCGGCGAGCGCGTCGAGAGCGGCCGTCAGCAGCTCCTGCAGGGGCGTCCCCGGCGGCGCGTCGAAGCGCGACACGACGACCAGCGGCTCCGTCGACGACATGGTTCGCTCCGGCTCGCAGGGCGAGCTCTCTTCTCCGCTCGCTGGGGTGGCAGGCTAGCGGCGTGAGCGGTTGGCGGAGGCGGTTCGAGCAGCAGGCGGGTCCCGCGGTGGTCGTGGTGTCGCGGATGCCACGGGTCGTGCCGTTCCTGGTCGTGGCGGTGCTCCTCGTCGGAGGGCTGGCGCTGAAGGGCGCGGCGGGCGCGTTGCTCCTGCTGCTGCTCGCGGCGCTGCTGTCCTTCCTGCTGGTGCTGTCCTGGCCCGCGCTCCGGCCCGGCCCGCGCCTCCTCCGCGTGCTCGTGCTCGGCCTGCTCGTCGTGCGAGCCCTCACCTTCCTCTTCCCGAAGTGACAACCGTTTTCATTTTTACTACGGTGGGGGCGTGCGCGTCGTCCCCCTCCTCCTGCTGCTGCTCCTGCTGACCAGCTGCAGTACGGGGACGGCGTCCGGCAAGCCCTCGGTCGTGGCGGGCGCCTACCCGCTCGCGTGGCTCGCGCAGCGCGTCGGCGGCCCCGACGTGACGGTCACGAACCTTGTGAAGCCCGGCACCGAACCGCACGACGTCGAGCTGACACCGCGCCAGGTCGGCGAGGTGCAGAAGGCCGCCCTGGTGCTCCGGCTCGAGCACTTCCAGCCGGCGGTGGACGACGCGGTAGGCACCGGGAAGCAGGCGCTCGATCTCGCGCAGGTCGCGGGCGAGACCGCTGACGACCCTCATGTCTGGCTCGACCCGGTGCGCATGCACCACATGGCCGCGGCCGTGGCCGAGCGCCTCGCGAAGGTCGATCCCGCGCACGCCGCGGGGTACCGGGAGCGTGCTGCCGCCGTCCAGGCCGACCTCGCCGCCCTGGACCGCACGTTCCGCACCGCGCTGACCGGTTGCGCCCTTCGGGACGTCGTCACCAGCCACGCCGCGTTCGGCTACCTCGCCACGCGGTACGGCCTGGTGCAGCACGGCATCAGCGGCCTGTCCCCCGACTCCGAGCCGTCCCCGAAGCGGCTCGCCGAGGCGGCGGAGTTCGCCCGCGCCCACCACGTGACGACGATCTTCTTCGAGAGCCTGGTCTCCCCCAAGCTGGCACGCACGGTGGCCGCCGAGGTGCACGCGAGGACCGCGGTGCTCGATCCCCTCGAGGGCGTGAGCGGCGACGACGACTACCTGACCGTGCAGCGGCGCAACGCCACCGCGCTGCACGACGCCCTGGGGTGCTCATGACGACCGTCTTCGACCTGCAGCACGGCGCGGTGGTGCTCGGCGGCCGCCGGGTGCTCGACGACGTCAGCTTCCGGGTGGAGGCGGGCGAGTTCGTCGCGATCCTCGGTGCCAACGGGTCGGGCAAGACGACGCTCGTCCGCACCCTCGTAGGGCTGGTCCCGCTCGCATCCGGAGCGTTGTCGGTCTACGGCAGGCCGCTCGACCGGTTCCGGGACTGGACCCGCCTCGGCTACGTGCCGCAGCGGCTGTCGGTGGGTGGCGGCGTGCCGGCGACCGTGCGCGAGGTGGTGGCGAGCGGCCGCACCCCTCGCGTACGACGGGGGCGCCGCTTCTCGGCCGACGACCGCCGTGCGGTGGAGCACGCCCTGGAGGACGTCGGGATGGCGCACCGCGCCGACGACGCCGTCGCCACGCTGTCGGGTGGGCAGCAGCAGCGGGTGCTCATCGCCCGCGCGCTGGCCGGCGAGCCCGACGTACTGGTCCTGGACGAGCCGACCGCGGGCGTCGACGTGGACAGCCAGGACACCCTCGCCGGCGCCCTCGGGCACCTGTCCGACGCGGGCGGCAGCGTCGTCCTCGTCGCGCACGAGCTCGGCCCGCTGGCCGCCCTGATCCGGCGCGCCGTGGTGCTGCGCGACGGCCGGGTGGTCTCGGACGGACCGCCGCCCGAGCCCGAGGGCGAGCACGCCCATCCCGACCACGTCCACCAGCACGCGCACGCCGACCCGCGTCCCGCCTCGAAGTTCGGGTTCCGATGAGCCTCCTCGCGTTCGACTTCATGCGCCGCGCCCTCGTCGCCGCGGTGCTCGTGGGGCTGGCCGCCCCAGCCATCGGCACGTTCCTCGTGCAGCGCCGCCTGGCGCTGATGGGCGACGGCATCGGCCACATCGCCCTGACCGGTGTGGCCCTGGGCTTCCTGCTCGGGACCGCCCCGGTGGTCACCGCGATCGCCGTCGCCGCAGCCGGTGCGGTCGCCATCGAGCTGGTCCGCGAACGCGGCCGCGCCTCCGGCGACGTGGCGCTCGCCCTGCTCTTCTACGGCGGCATCGCGGGCGGCGTGCTGCTCATCGGGCTGTCCGGCGGCACCAGCGCCACCCTCGTCAGCTACCTGTTCGGGTCGCTGTCGAGCGTCAGCACGTCCGACCTCGTCGTCATCGTGGCGCTGTCGGTGACGGTGCTGGCGATGGTGGGGCTGTTCGCTAGGGAGCTGTTCGCGGTGTGCCTCGACGAGGAGGTCGCCCGGGTCTCGGGCCTGCCCGTCCGGGCGCTGAACCTGCTCATCGCCGTGTCGGCCGCGGTCACGGTCACGGTCGCGATGCGCGTCGTCGGGCTGCTGCTGGTGAGCGCCCTCATGGTCGTGCCGGTGGCGACCACGCAGCAGCTGACACGCTCGTTCCGCGGCACGCTGCTGTGGTCGTGCCTGATCGGGGCGCTCGCGTCGGTGGGGGGCCTGGTCGTGGCGTGGTACGCCTCCGTCGCCCCGGGCGCAGCCACCGTCGTGCTCGCGCTCGGCGGCTTCCTGATCGCGGTCCTGGCCTCCGGCGTACGACGGGTGGTGGTGGCGCGATGAGGCCCACCCGACAGCGGGCCGCGGTGGCCGCGGCGCTGTCGTCGGTCGAGGGGTTCACCAGCGCGCAGGCGCTGCACGAGCTGCTCCGCGCGCGGGGCGAGTCGGTCGGGCTGACCACGGTGTACCGCCACCTGCAGGCGCTCGCCGACGCCGGCGAGGTCGACGTGCTGCGCACCGACGACGGCGAGTCGGTCTACCGCCGGTGCGCGGCCGACGACCACCACCACCACCTCGTCTGCCGGACCTGCGGAGCCACGGTCGAGGTGACCGGCCCGGCCGTCGAGGCCTGGGCGAGTGCGGTGGCGGCGGAGCACGGCTACGCCGACGTCAGCCACACCCTCGAGGTGTTCGGCACCTGCAGCTCCTGCCGCTGAGCCGAGGTACGGCGGGGGGTCAGGCGAACGGGCCGATGGCCTCGACGAGCTCGACCGCGTTGCCCTCCGGGTCGCACGTCATCCCGCGGCGGGCGCCGAGCACGACCGTGCCCGGGTGCCACGGGTGCCCCGCCTGCTGCAGGGCGAGCGCCAGGTTGTCGAGGTCGTCGACCGACAGCGCGAAGTGCTGCTGCGGGTGCCGGGGGCCCTCGCGCTCGCTGACGTGCACCTGCGAGGTGCCGTCCGGCAGGTCGAACCAGGCGCCCTCGGGGGCGACGCCCTGAGCCGGCTTGCTGACACGGGTCAGCCCCAGCAGCTCGTAGAAGGCGACCACCGCATCCGTGCGACCCGGCCCGACGACGACGTTCACGTGGTGGATCCTCATGGGTTCACCTCGTTGGGGGTGGCTCCGCCGTACCTGCGGTTGCGCCGAGCGTAGGCCTCGCAGGCCCTCCAGAGCACTCTCCGGTCGACGTCGGGCCACAGCTCGGGCACGAAGACCATCTCGGCGTACGCCGACTGCCACAGCAGGAAGTTGGACGTGCGCTGCTCACCGCTCGTGCGCAGGAAGAGGTCGACGTCGGGCATGTCCGGCTCGTCGAGGTAACGCGCCAGCACCCGCTCGTCGATCTTGTCGGCCTTCAGCCTCCCGGCAGCGACATCCTGCGCGAGAAGCCTTGCGGCGTCGGCGATCTCGGCCCGGCCCCCGTAGTTGACGCACATCGTGAGGGTGCACACCTTGTTCTTGCGGGTGAGCTGCTCGGCGGCCTCGAGCTCCTCGATGACGCTCTTCCACAGCCGCGGCCGGCGACCGGCCCAGCGCACTCGCACCCCCATCGCGTGCATCTCGTCGCGGCGCCGGCGGATGACGTCCCGGTTGAAGCCCATGAGGAAGCGCACCTCGTCAGGGCTGCGCTTCCAGTTCTCCGTGGAGAAGGCGTACGCCGACACCCACTCGATGCCCAGCTCGATGGCGCCCTCGACCACGTCGAAGAGCGCAGCCTCCCCCGCCTCGTGCCCGGCCGTGCGTGGCAGGCCGCGCTCCTTGGCCCAGCGGCCGTTGCCGTCCATGACGAGCGCGACGTGGCGAGGGACGGTGTGGAGCACCGGAGGTCGGGCGCCGCTCGGGTGCGGCGACGGGGAACGGACCTTCACGCGCGTTCCACGAGGGGTAGCGAACGGAGCCCCCGTTCCAGGTGCCACTGCAGGTACGCCGCGACCAGGCCGCTCGCCTCACGGCGGGTCCGTCCGTCGGTGCTCTCAGCGCTCTCCCAGTCGCCCTCGAGCAGTGCGATCAGGTGCGCCAGCGTGAGCTCGCTCGGCGTGGCGCTGCCCGCGGGCCGGCAGTGCGGGCAGACCGACCCGCCGGCCGCGGGCGAGAACGCCCGGTGCGGCCCGACCTCGCCGCAGCGCGCACAGGTCTTGAGCGCGGGTTCGTAGCCCGACACCGACATCGCCCGCAGCAGGAAGGCGTCGAGGACGAGGCCGGCGTCCCGTCCGTCGCCCAGCGCCTTCAGGGCACCGACCACGAGCAGGTAGAGCTTGAAGGAGGGCTCCTTCTCCTCGGCGGTCAGCCGTTCCGCGGTCTCGAGGACAGCCGTGCCCGCGGTGTAGCGCGGGTAGTCGTGGACCAGCTGCTCGCCGTACGCGTGCAGGCTCTCGGCCTGGGTGACGATGTCCAGGGAACGGCCCGGGTAGAGCTGCACGTCGACGTGGCTGAACGGTTCGACGGTCGCGCCGAACTTCGACCGGGTACGACGGACGCCCTTGGCCACCGCCCGCACCCGCCCGTGGCGCTTCGTGAGCAGGGTGATGATGCGGTCGGCCTCACCGAGCTTCTGCACGCGCAGGACGACGGCTTCGTCGCGGTACAGGCTCACGCCTCCACGCTAGCCCGCGGGACGACAGCGCTCAGGGAGCAACGCTGATCCGGTAGCGGCGCTTGCCCGTTCCATCGCCCTCGCCCGGCACCACGTCCTGCAGCACGCCGCCGCAGCGCTCGATCGTGCGTGCCGAGCCGACGTTGTCGTCGTCGCAGGTCACCAGGGCGCAGTCGAGGCCGAGGTCGCGCACGACCGCGAGCGCCAGACGGAGGATCTCGGTCGCGTAGCCGCGCCGCCGGAAGGCCGGCCTCACGCCGTACCCGATGTGCCCGCCGTACTGCGCCAGCCGATCGGTGAGCTTGTGCCGGACGGAGACGCGGCCTACGAGCTCGTTGCCGAGGAACGCCAGCAGGAACGTCTCGGGCACGGGCTGCGCGCGTTCTGGCGCGCGACGTAGTGGCGCCACGGCTCGCCCTCGCGCTCGTCGAGCAGGAACACGAAGCCGTCCGCCGCGAGCTCCGCATGCGCCTGCCTCGCGGCGTGTTCGTCTGCGTCGCTCATTGGCCTGAGGGTCAGCACGCACTCCTCCTTCACGAGGCACCTTCATGCTCTCGGGAGCGAGGCGAAGACGGCCACAGGAGCTCAGGTGGCTAGCGTCCTCCTCCGACGTTTTCGCATGCTCGTCCACAGCGACTTTGCCTGAGAAATAAGGGAAGTAGCCCTGTGGATGCCGTCCGAATTGTCGGAGCGGCGGCCTAGTCTTCACGGCATGGAACCGGAGCTGCCGCTGGACACGCGGGCGGTGCCCGCCCCCGTGCGGGACCGGTTCGAGCAGGCGTTCGCCGGGTTCCAGCAGGCGATGCAGGAGCTGTACGCCGTGACCGTGCAGGCCTGGCAGACCGGCCGGGACCGGGAGTTCGTCGACGACGAGCTGGCCCTGATCATGAACTGCCACCCGGCCAGC
>JBKOVB010000038.1:0-8880 GCA_046723735.1 Actinomycetota bacterium
CAACCAGGTCGGAGACCAGGTCGGGTCGCCGCTGAGCGGCGACGCTGTGCGCCAGGCGCTCACCACGGTGACGGCCAGCCCGACCCGACACGCGGAGCCCGAGGCGTCCAACAGCCTCGGGGAGCTCGGCCCGGTGCGCACGATCAGCACCAGGGGCGGCGTGGTGGGCGCGCGGTGCCGTGACGAGCGCACCGTGCTGCTCTACGCCACGCCTGCCGACGGCTACCGGACAGAGCGCGCGGAGGCGGAGGTGGTCCGCTTCGTGAGCAGCCGTACCCGGGTGCGCGTCGAGCTGTCCTGCGACGACGAGCTGCTGGTGGCGAAGACGTCCGTGCAGCGGGTCGGCGACCGGGCGACGCCGACGCCGTCCCCGCGCCCCTCGGCGACACCGAGCCCGAGCCGGTCCCCGCACGAGGACGCGAACCCCGAACCGAGCGAGACGTCGCACGACGGCGAGGGGGACCGCTAGCTCCCGGGTCGCCAGATCACCAGGGAGCTCGTGCGGGTGGGTACGAGGTCGCGGCGCACCACGGCCTCCTGAGCCATGCTGACCGCCGTACGTGCCTGGTCGAGCTCGCGGGCCAGCTCGACCACCCGGGCCTGGAGCGCGGTCACCTGGTTCTCGAGCTCGATGATGCGCTTGATGCCGGCGAGGTTGACACCCTCCTCCTGCGACAGGCGCTGCACCTCCCGCAGCAGCGCGACGTCGCGCTGGGAGTAGCGCCGACCGCCGCCCGCGGTGCGCTGGGGCGAGACGAGGCCGAGGCGGTCGTACTGGCGCAACGTCTGCGGGTGCATGCCGGCCAGACCGGCCGCGACAGAGATGACGAACACCTGCTCGCTCACGGCGACACGGCTCCCTCCGTCGCTCCGGTCACAGCCTGACCTCCTTGAGATGGCCCCGCACGTCGCCCCCGGCCGCCTCGGCGTACGCCTTCAGCGCCGTCTTCGCGTCCTCGTCCAACGACGTCGGCACGTCCACCTCCACCGTCACCAGGAGGTCGCCGTAGCCGCCCTTGGACGGGAAGCCCTTGCCCCGGACCCGGAACGTCCGGCCGGAGCGGGTACCCGGCGGGACCTTCAGGGTCACGGTGCCGTCCGGCGTGGGTACCTGCACCTGTGCACCCAGCGCAGCCTCGGCGAAGGTCACCGGCACCGTGAGGGTCAGGTGGTCGGCCTTGCGGCCGAACAGCCGGTGCGGCGTGACGGTGACCCGCACGTAGAGGTCGCCGGCCGGCGCACCCCTTTCGCCGGGACTTCCCTTGCCCTTGAGCCGGATCCGCTGCCCGTCTGCGACGCCCGCGGGGATGCGCACGTTCAGCGTGCGCTCCCGCTGCTGCTGCCCGGTGCCGCGGCACGTGGGACAAGGCGTCTCGATGACCTGGCCGGTGCCGCGGCAGTGCGTGCAGGGCTCGGCGAAGGAGAACGAGCCCTGGTTGCGCGACACCACGCCCTGTCCCTGGCACACCGGGCAGGTGCGCGGCGAGGTGCCGGGTGCCGCCCCGTTGCCGTGGCAGGTGCCGCAGGCCCCGGTGCTCGTCAGCCGCAGCGGCACCGTCGTGCCGTGGTAGGCGTCCGCGAACGACAGCGTCGCGGCGGTCTCCACGTCGGCGCCGCGGCGGGGGGCCTGGCGCCGTCCGCCGCCCCCGAACAGGTGGGAGAAGACGTCGCCGAAGCCCCCGCCACCCCCGCCGAACAGGTCGTTGACGTCGAAGCTGCCGGCACCTGGGCCGAAGCCGCGCGGCCCGCCGCCGGCGAACAGCGCCCGGGCCTCGTCGTACTCGCGGCGCTTGGTGTCGTCGGACAGGACGTCGTAGGCCTCGCTCACCTCCTTGAAGCGCTCCTCCCCGCCCGGGTTGCGGTCGGGGTGGAGCTCGGCGGCGAGCTTGCGGTACGCCTTCTTGATGTCGGCAGGCTTGGCGTCCTTGGGCACGCCGAGAGCGGCGTAGTAGTCCTTCTCCACGTAGTCACGCGCGCTCATCGGCGTCCCTCCTCCCTGCTACTCCTGTTCCGGTACGGCGGGCGGCTGCGCCGCGGGCTCGGCGACCGCGACCCCGGCCGGGCGAAGCACCCGCCCCGAGGCGAGCCGCCACCCCGGCTGGAGCACCTCGGCGACGACCGGGAAGTCGACGTCCGGGTCCTCCGGCGCCTGCACCAGCGCGTGGTGGATCACCGGGTCGAACGCGTCGCCCTTCTTGCCGACGCGCTGCAGGCCCTGACGTTCCGCGATCTGCTCGAGCGACTCGCCCACGCCCTTGAACGGGCCCTCCAGGTCACCGTGCTGCCGGGCCAGCTCGATAGCGTCAAGCACCGGCAGCAGGCTCTCGAGGAGCTTGATGGTCGCGTGCTCGATGACCTCGGCACGGTCGCGGTCGACCCGCTTGCGGTAGTTGGCGTACTCCGCCGTCACCCGCTGGAGGTCGGCCAGGAGCTCGTCCTCGCGCGTGGGCGAGGGCGAGACCCCCTGGGCCACAGGCTCTTCCGCCTCCGGCCGCACTTCACCGGTGGTGGGGTCCACCTTGCGCTTGTCGTGCACCACGATGGGCTCGTGGTCCTGCGGACCGGTCACTGCTCGTCGTCCACGATCTCCGCGTCGACCACGCCCTCGTCCTGGGGACCGGCGTGGCCGGCGTCACCGGACTCGCCCGCGGCCTGCTGCTGGGCGTAGAGCGCGCCCCCCAGCTCCTGGCTCTTCTTGGCGAGCACCTCGCTCTTCTCGCGGATCGCGTCGATGTCGCTGCCTCCGAGCACGCCGGACAGGTCGGTGAGCGCGGTCTCGACGTCGGCCTTGCCCTCGGCCGGCAGCTTGTCGCCGTTCTCCGCCAGGAACTTCTGGGTCTGGTGGACGAGGGCCTCGGCCTGGTTGCGGATCTCCGCCTCCACGCGCCGCTTGTGGTCTTCCTCGGCGTACTGCTCGGCCTCCTTCATCATCCGCTCGATGTCCTCCTTCGGCAGCGCGGAGCCGCCGGTGATGGTCATCGACTGCTCCTTGCCGGTGCCGAGGTCCTTGGCGGACACGTGGACGATGCCGTTGGCGTCGATGTCGAAGGTGACCTCGATCTGCGGGATGCCCCGCGGCGCCGGCGGCAGGCCGGTCAGCTCGAACATGCCGAGCCGCTTGTTGTAGGCAGCCATCTCGCGCTCGCCCTGGTAGACCTGGATCTGCACCGACGGCTGGTTGTCGTCCGCCGTGGTGAAGACCTCCGAGCGCTTGGTCGGGATCGTGGTGTTGCGCTCGATGAGCTTGGTCATGATCCCGCCCTTGGTCTCGATGCCGAGGGACAGCGGGGTGACGTCGAGCAGCAGGACGTCCTTGACCTCGCCCTTGAGGACGCCGGCCTGCAGCGCCGCGCCGATGGCGACGACCTCGTCGGGGTTGACGCCCTTGTTGGGCTCCTTGCCGCCGGTCAGCTCGCGCACCAGGTCGGTCACGGCGGGCATGCGGGTCGAGCCGCCGACGAGCACGACGTGGTTGATCTCGGCGAGGGAGATCTTGGCATCCCGGATCGCGTTGTGGAACGGCGTCTTGCAGCGGTCGAGCAGATGCTGCGTCAGGCGCTGGAACTCCGCCCGCGTCATGGAGACGTCCATGTGCAGCGGGCCGTCGGCGCCGGCCGTGATGTACGGAAGGTTGATGCTCGTGGCCTGGCTGCTCGAGAGCTCGATCTTGGCCTTCTCAGCCGCCTCGCGCAGCCGCTGCATCGCCATCTTGTCCTTGGACAGGTCGATGCCGTGCTGGTTCTGGAACTGCTTCACGAGGTGGTCGACGAGCGCGTCGTCCCAGTCGTCGCCGCCCAGCTTGTTGTCGCCGCTGGTGGCCTTGACCTCGATGACGCCGTCGCCGATCTCGAGCAGCGACACGTCGAAGGTGCCACCGCCGAGGTCGAAGACGAGGATGGTCTGCTCGTGCTCGCCCTTGTCGAGGCCGTACGCGAGCGCGGCTGCGGTGGGCTCGTTGATGATGCGCAGCACGTTGAGGCCGGCGATCTCGCCCGCCTCCTTGGTCGCCTGCCGCTCGTGGTCGGAGAAGTACGCCGGGACGGTGATCACCGCGTCGGTGACGGTCTCGCCGAGGTAGGCCTCCGCGTCCCGCTTGAGCTTCTGCAGCACGAAGGCGCTGATCTGCTGCGGGGTGAAGGTCTTGCCGTCGATCTCCGCGGTCCAGTCGCCGCCCATGTGTCGCTTGACCGACCGGATGGTGCGCTCGACGTTGGTGACCGCCTGGCGCTTCGCGACCTCGCCGACGAGGATCTCGCCGTTCTTCGCGAACGCCACGATGCTCGGGGTCGTGCGGCTGCCCTCGGCGTTGGCGATGACCGTGGGCTCGCCGCCCTCGAGGACGCTGACGACGCTGTTGGTGGTGCCGAGGTCGATGCCGACCGCTCGTGCCATGGGTGGGTCTCCTCAGTTCTTGAGTGATGCGGGCTCAGGTTGCCAGTCACCAGCACAACGGTCAAACCGAGTTGAGTGTTCCTCGCTCAGGTTTCTTCCCGGTTCGCCCGTTTGTGGGGCGTCCGGAGGGGTCGGCGCGGGGCGGTGGCAGGGACGAACGGCTGGCACCAGGGCGCTTGTCGTGCCGGCGCGGGCCGGGCACGCTGAAGCCGTGCTCCGGGAGCTGCGCGGACCCGACGGCGGCCCGCACGTCGGGACGCGGGTGGTGGCGCTCGTGCTGGCGCTGCTGCTCGCCACGCCTCTCACGGTGCTGGTCGGGCGAGGGCTCCACGCGGTGCTCACGACCCTGCTCTGAGCCGCACCCCCGGCCCGCTCTCGACGGGAGTCGCGCCGCGCCCTGGACGAAGCCCGCGTCCCGGGGCCTGCCGCGACTCCCGTGCGAAAAGGGGATCAAGTTACCGGCGGGTAGCATGGGGGCACCCGGTGCCGTGCCCCGCCGCGAGCCCGCGTAGGCTCGCGCGAGGCGCGGGTGCTCGCACCGGCGTCACCGCCGTGCGCCTGGAAGCGGCGGACCGCCCGAGCGCTGCACGACCCGCCGTACCGCAGGAGGACGCGTGGACACCGACCAGACCATCCGGCTCGTCCTCGGGCTGGCCATCATCGGCGTGTGCCTGGCGATCGCCGCCCGCCGTGTGGTCTTCCTCGGCCGGCTGATCACGAGCGGCCAGCCCGCGCCCGGTCGCCTGCGCCACCTCCCGGCGCGCATCGCGGTGCAGGTGAAGGAGGTGTTCGGCCAGACCCGGCTGCTGAAGTGGACGGTGCCGGGCGTCGCGCACTTCATCACGTTCTGGGCCTTCGTGATCCTGTTCCTGACGATCATCGAGGCCGTCGGCGCGCTGTTCGACCCGCACTTCGCCATCCCCGTCATCGGCCACTGGCGGGTCGTCGGCCTGGCCGAGGACGTCATCGGCACGCTGCTGCTCGTCGCGCTCGCGACGTTCGCGGTCATCCGCCGCAAGCAGGAGCCGAAGAAGATCGAGCGCGACAGCCGGTTCTACGGCAGCCACACCGGCCCGGCCTGGCTGGTGCTGCTCATGATCTCGCTCGTCGCGATCACGCTGTTCGGCTACCGCGGCCCGCAGATCAACAACGAGACGTTCCCGTACCAGGACCACGTCTGGTGGACGCCGACGTCAAACCTGGTCGCGCTGGCGACGGACCCGCTGGGCCACAACGCGAACGTGGTGCTGGAGACCTTCTTCATCCTCGCCCAGGTCGCCGTGATCTTCGGCTTCCTGGTGATCGTGGTCTACAGCAAGCACCTGCACATCTTCCTGGCGCCGCTGAACGTCACGACGAAGCGCAACTTCGACGGCGGGGTGGCCCTGGGTCCCGCGCAGCCGATGATGAGCCACGGGAGGCTGCTGGACTTCGAGCAGGCCGACCCGGAGACCGACACGTTCGGCGTCGGGCAGGTCGAGGACTTCAGCTGGAAGGCCATGCTCGACATGGCGACGTGCACCGAGTGCGGTCGCTGCCAGAGCCAGTGCCCGGCGTGGAACACCGGCAAGCCGCTGAGTCCCAAGCTCCTCATCATGGGCTTGCGCGACCACCTGTTCGCGAAGGCGCCGTACATCCTGGCTTCGGACAAGGAGGCCGTCCTCGCGTCGGCGCCGTCCGTCGCGGACCAGGAGCACCACAACCACGAGGTGCCGGAGAACGGCTTCGGCCGGGTGCTGGGAGCCAACAAGGAGCAGTACGAGCGGCCGCTGGTCGGCGACGCGGCCAGCCTCGGCGTCATCGACCCGGACGTGCTGTGGTCCTGCACCACGTGCGGCGCGTGCGTCGAGCAGTGCCCGGTCGACATCGAGCACGTCGACCACATCATCGACATGCGCCGCTACCAGGTGCTCATCGAGTCCGCGTTCCCGAGCGAGGCCGGCGTCATGCTGCGCAACCTCGAGAACAAGGGCAACCCGTGGGGCATGAACAACTCCAGCCGCACGGAGTGGATGGAGGGCCTGCCCTTCGAGGTCCGGGTGGTGGAGGACCGGATCCCGGACGAGGTCGAGTACCTCTACTGGGTCGGATGCGCCGGTGGCCTCGAGGACCGGTCGCGCAAGGTCGCCCGCGCCTTCGCCGAGCTGCTGCACACCGCCGGTGTGGAGTTCGCGGTCCTCGGCGGCATGGAGTCCTGCACCGGCGACCCGGCCCGCCGCCTCGGCAACGAGTTCGTCTTCCAGATGCTCGGCCAGCAGAACGTCGAGGTGCTCAACGGCGTCGGCGCCACCCGGGAGAACGGCGTGAAGATCGTCGCCACCTGCCCGCACTGCTTCAACACGCTGGCCAACGAGTACCCGCAGCTCGGCGGCGACTACGAGGTCGTCCACCACACCCAGCTGCTCGGCAAGCTGGTCGAGGAGGGCCACCTGGTGCCGGTCACGCCGGTCGACTCCAGCGTGACCTACCACGACCCCTGCTACCTCGGCCGGCACAACCGGGTCTACACGCCGCCGCGCGAGATCCTCGCCGCCATCCAGGGTCTCACCACGACCGAGATGCCCCGCTGCAAGGAGCGCGGCTTCTGCTGCGGCGCCGGCGGTGCCCGCATGTGGATGGAGGAGAAGATCGGCAAGCGGATCAACGTGGAGCGCACCGAGGAGGCGCTCGACACCGACGCCGACATCATCAGCACCGCCTGCCCGTTCTGCATCACGATGCTGTCCGACGCCGTGACCGCGAAGGTGCAGGCCGGCGAGGCCCGCGAAGGCGTCCAGGTCTTGGACGTCTCGCAGATCCTGGCCAAGTCGCTGGCGGCGCCTGTCGCAACCGGTACGACGGAAGCAGAGCCCGCGGTCGACTGACCCCGATCCTGGGCTGGACGGAAGGGCCCGGCTCCCCCTCACGGGGAGCCGGGCCCTTCCGCTGTCAGGTGCGCCCTCCGCTCGAAGCGGCGCCGCGCTCGGGAACCGCGCGGTCTCATCCTCCGACTAGCTCGGCACGAGCCGGTGCCAACGCTTGGACACAAGCGCTTTGACGTGGCGCGCGAGCAGCGTGGCAGGGTGCAGCCCGAACTGGGACCGCAGCTCACGCAGGGGAGCACGTCCGCCGCGCGAGCGGCTCGACATGTTGTCGTCATGGATGACCACGAGCCAGCTGGGCGGCATCGGCACCTGCACGACCGGTGCCACCTCCGCGGCGCGCATGTGCGACGAGCAGTAGGCGGTCAGGGGGGCAGCGACTCCGCCCGGCTCGAGAAGGCCCATGAACGCGTTGCTGGGTTCGTGGTCGCGGCACAGCCGGCGTCCGGCGAGGCGGTAGCCGTGCTCCGCGTTGAGGAAGTGCGTGCCCGTGGGCGCCGCCGCCGCGACCAGGCCTTGCAGGTAGTCGCGTCCGATCACGTCGTCGCTGTCGAGCCGCACGGTCAGCAACCAGGGACGACCGTCGCTGAGCTCACGGCCCATCAGTTCCCGGTACTCGGCCGGCTCGAAGCTGCAGGGCAGCAGCAGCACGCGTGCCGGCAGCCCTACGAGGACTCGTTCCAGCCGTGCCAGGTCGTCGGGATGGGTCCCGGCATCCGCGAGCACGAGCCACTCGTCAGGCGGGCAGCTCTGGCGCCGCATCGAGGGCACAGTCCATCGCTCGAACAGGTCCAGCCGACGTGCGAGCCGCGCCCGGTCCCGAGACGGCGGCCCGCCGTACATGTAGATGTTGAGGCGCGTGATGACGACGACGCGCACGTCCTCACGATGCATCGAGCACCTCGGACACCCCGACACGGGCCGCCACGGCGTCCGCGAGAGCGACAGCCACCCGACGATGGCCCTCGGCCGATCGGTGGATGCCGTCGGGCAGCAGGGACGGCTGCTCAGCCATCACGAGCTCGGAGGTCCGGAGCAGCACGACCCGCGGGTCGTCGAAGGACGCAGCCACGTCGGCGAGCACGTGGTTGTAGGCCTCGATGCGGTCGCCGATCCCCGGCTGCCAGTACGACAGCGCAGGGCCGGGCCCGTCGACGTCCATGAGCAGCACCAGCGCGTGGTGGTCACGAACCGCCTGGCGCACGATGCGCGTGACCGCATCGCGGAAGGCCCGAGGGGGGACCCGAGAGAATCGCAACCCGACGCGACCCACGGTGAGCCGCTGCCACTGCCGAACGGCACGGCGGACCCAGGGGATCACGTGCCGCCGGTAGCCCCGGGACGCTGCGCTGAGCCCCGGCAACCAGGTGATGCTGTGCCGGTAGAGCCAGGTGGGGAGCACTCGTGCCTGGCAGTCCACGAAACCCACGTTGAGCACGACGACATCGGGGAAGTGGTCGCGCACCCAGGGCTCCGTCTGACGAAGCACCTCCTTGACCGTCGCGTGCCACCGCGCGTGCGTGTGCGTGACGGCCGTGATTCCGCGGTCGAGCAGGAGCTCGTCCAACAGCGCCGGGTACGGCTCGTCGTCAGCACCCTCGGGCGGAGGGACGACCATGAACGTCAC
>JBKOVB010000074.1:0-20077 GCA_046723735.1 Actinomycetota bacterium
CGTCGTGATCCAGAGGTCGACCTGCTTGTCGAGGTCGTTGCGCGCCTCGGCCGTCAAGTGGGGGCGTACGTCCTCGAAGAAGCCGAGCTCCCGGGCGCGCTGCGGGCGGTAGCGGATCGACGTGGAGATCTGGCGCGAGACGGTCTCGCCTCGCTGGTTGACGTGCGTCGTCTGCCCGCGGGAGAAGACCGTGGGTCCGCCGAAGCGGGTCTCCTTGACCGTGTAGTCGAGGAAGCGCCGGTCGCAGCGCAGGTGGTCGCCCGGCACGATGCGCGGGCCGTAGAAGAACCACTCGTCGCCGCCGAAGATCATGTGGGAGCCGGGGATCGTCCCGACGATCGACGGCGAGGCACCGTGCCCGACGTCGCACGCGACCGAGAACGACTGCGGCGCGACCAGCCCGCCGTGCGGACCCGCGGCCGCCGCCCCGTCGTCGAAGTGGAGGGGGTTGGGGTACTGCATGCCCTGGGCCCATCGGCGGATGTCGAGGGCCGTCACCGGGTCGGTGAGCTGGGCGCTCGGCAGCGGCTGGCCGACGTACCTGTCGAGGTCGCTCGTGTCGAGAGCGGTCGCCGGGGCCTCGGTCATTGCGTCTTCTCCGCCTCCGCGACGAACGCTCGCCGCTATCTTCTATATGAAAACATCTTTAACCTTTTAGCGAGCCTCGTCAACGGCTCTTCGGGAGGCCGAGCACCCGCTCGCCGACGATGTTGCGCTGCACCTCGGAGGTTCCGCCATAGAGGGTGGCGGCCAGGGCATCGTGGCGCTCGAACGCGAGCGCCGGGGCGGCCGGGGCAGAGGCGCCGGCGGCGACCGAGGCGAGCTCCCAGGTCTGCTGCAGCGCCTCCGAGCCGAGCAGCTTGAGGATCGTCGACTCCGGGCTGCGCTCGCCGCGCATCGTGGCGGTGAGGCCGCGATAGCCCAGGATCCGCAGGGCGTCCGCGTCGGCGAGCCGACGGCCGAGCTCGACCCGCAGGTCCTCGTCGAGCGACGCGCCGTGGGCCTGGACCGCGCGCAGGCCACGCCAGACCTCGACCCAGTTCATGATCCAGATCATGTCCCGCTCGTGCTCGAGCGACGACATCGCGACCTTCCAGCCGGCGTTCTCGGAGCCAAGCAGGTTCGTCACCGGGATCTCGACGTCGGTGAGGAAGACCTCGCAGAACGTCTCGTCCGTCTCGGTCGCCATCCGGATCGGCCGGACACTCACCCCTGGCGTGGTCATGTCGAGCAGCAGGCACGAGATGCCTTCATGCTTCGGCAGATCCGCGTCGGTGCGGACGTAGAGCGTCGCCCAGGCCGACTCGTGCGCCTGGGTGGTCCAGATCTTCTGCCCGTTCACCACGTAGACGTCGCCGCGCCGCTCCGCCTTGGTGCGCAAGGAGGCGAAGTCGGAGCCGGCGCCCGGCTCGGACATCCCGAGCGCCCACCACTCGGTGCCGCGCAGCAACGGCTCCATCAGCCGGTCGAGCTGCGCGGGTGTGCCGAACTGCCGCAGCCCCGGGGCCACCACGTTGACGCCCTGGATGTTGGGGAGCTTCGGCGCAGCGCGTACGGCGGACTCCAGCCGCACGGTCATCGCCTCCACCGGGCCGAGGTCCTGGCCGCCCAGCTCCCGCGGCCAGCTCGGCTGCAGCCACCCCTGCTCGAAGGCGGCCTCCTGGTGCGCCCGGCGCAGGCCCAGGTCCCAGCGGTGCTCGGCGTAGCGCTCGTAGTAGTCCGCAGGGAGGAAGGAGGTCAGCCACCCGACGTACCTCTCCCTGACGTCGCGCTGCTCGGGGGTCTCCCGCAGGTCCATCAGTGCTCCCCGAGGAGCAGCGTTGCGGCCGCGGCGTAGAGAGCGCGGCTGTCCCCCAGCAGCGCCGCGGACTGCCAGGCGCGGCGGAGGAACAGGTGCACGTCGTACTCCCAGGTCATCGCGACCGCGCCGTGCACCTGCACGGCGGACCGCGCCGTGCTGGTGGCCGCTTCGCTCGCCGCGGCCTTGGCCAGCAGGGCCGCACGCCAGCGTTCGCGTGGATCGGCGTCCGGGTCGTCGACGAGCATGGTGGCGGCGTAGACGAGGCTGCGCGCGCGTTCGAGGGCGACGTAGCAGTCCGCCAGCCGGTGCTTGACGCCCTGGAACGCCCCGATCGGCTGCCCGAACTGCTCGCGGGTGCGGCTGAAGGCGACGGACAGCTCGAGCAGCCGCGTCCCGACGCCGACCAGGTCGGCGGCGGCGGCGGTGAGCGGCAGCGCGAGAGCGTCGGGAAGGGCGACGGGGTGCACCGCCTCCGGGACCACGTCGACGACCAGGTCGGCGAGCGGCCGGCCGGGATCGACCGCCTCCTGCGGCTTCACGGCCAGGCCGAGGCCGGGGCGGGCCACGGCGGCGATCGTGCCGCCGCGCTCGTCCTGCGCCAGGAGCACGAACAGGTCGGCGCGGGTGGCGTCCGGGACCGACACGGCACGGCCGGTGACCCGGCCCTCGGCCCAGGTCAGGGAGGGCGCAGGCAGGCGGGCGCCGGGTCCGCCGACGGCGAGCGTGCCCACCGTGCCCTCGGCCAGCTCCTGCTGGAGCTCGGTCGCGGCCGCGTCCTTGAGCACCCCGGCGGCGAGGCCGGCGGTGGAGAGCAGCGGCAGCGGCGCACCGGCGAAGCCGCACTCCTCGAGCACTGCGACGAGCTCGACGACCCCGGCGTCCTCCTCGAGCTGCGCCAGGGAGGTCCAGCCCAGGTCGGTGGCGGTCTTCCAGAGGGACCGCCACCGGTCAGGGTCGTCGACGGCCTCGCGCACCACGCTCGGCGGGCACTCGACCGCGAGGACCTCGCGGACGGCGTCGCGGAGGGCGAGCTGGCTCTGACTGAAGCCGACGTCCACGGACGATCCTGCCCCTAACTGTGCAAAGATTGACAAAAGAGTGTTGCGCGACAGCCACGGGCTGACAAGGACGGTCGGCCCGCCCCGAGGAGCGACGTGCCCGGAATCCTGTCCTACGGCGCCTACGTCCCGGCCGGTCGGCTCGACCGGTCGGCGATCACCGCTGCCCTCGGCCAGCCGGCCGGGCGTGGGACGCGGTCCGTCGCGTCGTACGACGAGGACAGCACCACCCTGGCGGTCGAGGCGGCTCGGATCGCGCTCCGGCGTACCTCGACCCGGCCGGCCTCGCTGCTGCTGTCGACGGTGACCCCGACGTACCTCGACCGCACCAACGCCGCGGTGGTGCACGCGGCGCTCGACCTCGATCCCTCCTGCGCTGCCTACGACTTGGGGGGTGCGGCACGGTCGGCGACGGGAGCGCTCGTGCTTGCGCTGCAAGGGGTCTCGCCCTCGTTGGTGGTCTCCTCCGACATCCGGACCGGACTCCCCGGTAGTGGTGACGAGAGCGCCGGGGGCGATGGGGCGGCAGCGTTCCTCGTGGGCGAAGGGCCCGTGCTGGCCGAGCTCGTGGGGCGCAGCTCCGCGACCGTGGAGGTCCTGGACCGGTGGCGGGTGCCGGGCGACCGCGCGTCCCGGCAGTGGGAGGACCGCTTCGGGGAGTTCGGCACCGTGTCGCTGGCCGAGGAGGTCGCCCGCGCGGCGCTCAAGGACGCCGGGGTCGAGACCGTCGAGGCCGTCGTCGTGGCGGGGCTGCACGAGCGCTCCCGCGCCCGGCTGGCGAAGACGTTGGCCGCGGCCCCGTCCGCGGTGTCGGCGACCGTGGGCAACGCCGGGGCGGCGCAGGCGGGTCTGCTGCTCGTGGAGGCCCTGGACGCGCTGAAGGCCGGGGAGCACGTGCTGCTCGTCACCCTCGCCGACGGCGTGGACGCCCTGGTGCTCAAGGCGACTCCCGAGCTGGAGCGGGCGCGGAGCTGGGAACCGTTGGCGTCCGTGGTCAACCGCGGCACGCGGCCCGTGGCCTACCCGACGTTCCTCACCTGGCGCGGGATGCTCGACCGGGAGCCCCCACGGCGGCCCGAGCCCGACGCCCCCGCGCCGCCCGCCTCCTTGCGCCACTCCGCCTGGAAGCACGGCTTCGTCGCAGGCCTCTGCACCCGCTGCGGCGCGCGCAACCTGCCTCCGATGCCGACCTGCTTGTCCTGCGGCAGCACCGAACCCATGGAGCCCGTGCGGCTGGCGGACACGCGGGCCACGGTCGCGACCTACACCGTCGACCGGCTCGCCTACTCGCTCAGCCCACCGGTCGTGGCGGTCGTGCTGGACGTCGACGGCGGCGGACGGTTCCAGACCGAGCTCACCGACTGCGACCCGGCGGCGGTGGCGATCGGGGACCGCGTGGAGATGACGTTCCGGCGGTTCTTCCAGGCGAGCAACGGGATCGCCAACTACTTCTGGAAGGCCCGGCCGGTCGTGGAGGAGGAGCGCTGATGGCCTCGCACGGGATCCGTGACCGGGTCGCCATCGTCGGCATGGGCTGCACGGCGTTCGGCGAGCACTGGGACCTCGGCGTGGACGATTTGGTGGCGCGCGCGTCCTACCAGGCGCTCGGCAGCGCGGGGATCGCCAAGGAGCACGTCGACGCGTTCTGGGTCGGCACCCTCGGCTCCGGCGCGAGCGGTCTGACGCTGTCTAAGCCGCTGCAGCTGCAGTACGTGCCGGTCACCCGGGTCGAGAACTACTGCGCCACCGGGTCGGAGTCGTTCCGCAACGCCTGCTACGCCGTGGCTTCTGGGGCGTACGACGTGGCCATGGCCGTCGGGGTCGAGAAGCTCAAGGACACCGGCTATTCGGGTCTCACAGTGGCGCTGCCTCCGTCGGACGGGACCAACACCACGTTGTCCGCGCCCGCGCTGTTCAGCCTGCTCTTTCCCGCCTACGCCAGGCGGTACGGCGTGGACGAGGCGCAGCTCAAGGACGTGCTCACGCACATCGCCTGGAAGAACCACCGCAACGGCGCGCTCAACCCGCTGGCGCAGTTCCGGCGCGAGGTGCCGAAGGACGCGATCGCCTGCTCCCCCGTCGTGGCCGGGCCGCTCGGCGTCATGGACTGCTCCGGGGTCGCGGACGGCGCCGCAGCCGCCGTCATCGTGCGCGCCGAGGACGCGCACCGGTACACCGACAAGCCGATCTACGTGAAGGCGCTCGCGCTCGCGGCCGGGCCGGGCACGGGAGCCATGGACCCGGCGTACGACTTCACGACCTTCGAGGAGGTGACGCGCTCCGCCGTGGAGGCCTACCGGCAGGCGGGTGTGACCGACCCGGCGTCCGAGATCGCGATGGCCGAGGTGCACGACTGCTTCACCCCTACCGAGCTCGTGCTCATGGAGGACCTCGGTTTCGCGCCACGCGGGACGGCCTGGAAGGAGGTGCTGGCCGGGACGTTCGACCTCGACGGTCGACTGCCCGTAAACCCGGACGGCGGGCTGAAGGCGTTCGGGCACCCGGTCGGCGCGACCGGGCTGCGGATGCTCTACGAGTGCTGGCTGCAGCTGCGGCGGGAGGCCGGGGAGCGGCAGATCGCCTCGCTGGACGAGGGCCGGTCGCTCGCGCTGACGCACAACCTCGGTGGCCAGCCCGGCGACTGCGTCAGCTTCGTGAGCATCGTGGGACCATCCCTGTCGTGACCGCGGTCGAGACCACCTCGGGGTTCGCGCTGCCCCTGGGAACGCTGGAGGATGCCCGTGCCCTGATCGGGCTGCGCACCGCACCGAGACCAGCGACTGCGCCAGTGTCGTGGGGGCGTATCCAGCAGTTCTGCGCGATGGTGCAGGACGGGAACGCGACGTACTGGGACGAGGGCTTCGCCAAGCGGTACTGGGGCGGCGTGGTCGGGCCACCCGCGATGCTCATGGCGTGGTTCACGCCGCTGGAGTGGAGCCCGCGCTCGGAGGCGCCCGAACCAATGCTGATGGCCCGGATCCCGTTGCCCGGCACCAGCATGATCAACGGTTCCAACGACACGACGTTCCACCTCCCCGTGCGGGTCGGCGACCGGCTCACCGTCGAGGAGGAGCTGCTGTCGGTGTCGGAGCTGAAGAGCACGCGCCTCGGCGACGGGCACTTCGTCGAGACGCTCGCGATCTTCCGCCGCGAGGACGGCGTGCTGGTCGCCGAGCAGAAGAACACGCTGTTCCGCTTCACCCCGCGGGACCCGTCGTGACGCCCGTGGTCGGGACGACGCTCCCCCCGCTGGTCGAGGAGGTCACCCAGCGTCAGGTCGTGATGGGGCCCGGCGCCACGGGCGACTACTTCCCGGGGCACTGGGACCTCGACTACGCGCGCTCCCAGGGGCAACCGACGGTCTACGCGAACTCGATGCACGTCTTCGGCCTGCTGGACCGGGTGGCGCTGGAGTGGGCGGGGCCGACGACGTTCCTGGTGCGGCGCGCCGTACGCCTGTCCAAGTCCCTGTACGCCGGGTCCACCGTCACCGTCACAGGCACTGTCGTCGGCGTGCGGCAGGACGGGCTCGTCGACCTCGAGATGGCCATCACCGACCAGGACGGCGGCACGGTGTGCACAGCCTCGCTGACGCTGCGACTGCAGTGAGAACCGGCAACCCAAGTGGTCCCCGGCTGCGTCCCATGTCCATGACCAGCATCCGCAGAGCTCTGGCCGCACTCGGCGTTGCCGTGCTGCTCACGGCGTGCGGCACCCCCGCCGTCCCGCCCAAGCGCGAGGACGGGGGTGCCGGCCGACAGGACCCGCTGTCGCTCGTTGGGGCCTGGCACGTCACGGCGAAGGGCGAGTCGCCGGGCACCGCGCTGCTGCTGGGAGGCGAGCTCGCCGGGCTCGTGTTGTTCCGGCGGTGCGGTGCGGTCGACGGGGAGTGGCGCGCGGACTCCGGCGGGACCTTCCTCGCCGCGGTGGACGGAGGCGACAGCACCTGTGGCAGCAAGACCGGCATCGAATCTGCACCGTGGTTGGAGCACGCCACAGGGTTCCGGACCGACGCTGCCGACCGGCTGCTGCTGGATGCGAGCGGCAAGGTGCTCGCGCGGCTGACGCCGGGTGCCCGGCCGACGGTGAACCCCAACCGCACCAGCGACTTTGCCTCGCCGCCGCAGGTCACGGCCGCGCTGCGTGAGGAGATGGCTGATCCCGCGCCTCTTCCCACCGGTGTGCAACCGGCCACGGCCGCCACGCTCGGTGGACGGTGGGCCCCGATCAGTGCGCCGACCGGGATGGGCAAAGCCTTCGTCCGCTTCGGTCTCGACCGCAGGTGGACGGGAAGCGACGGGTGCAACGGCGTGGGCGGCCGCTTCGCCCTCGGGGAAGAGGGCGCGCTGCTCACCACCTCGGGTGCGTCCACGCTGATCGGCTGCGACAACTCCCCCGTCGGCAGCTGGGTGGCGCAGGCCCGTCGCGCCGGCATCGACGGCACCACCCTTGTCCTCTACGACGGCAAAGGACACTTCCTCGGCCGATGCCGGCGTTCCTGAGATCCCTTGATTCCCAGCCTTTTGTGTCACAGGTGATCGCTAGGTTCCGGTCATGGACCTCTCCTTGCGGACGACGAGCTGCGTGACGAGATCACGACCTGGGCTCGGCGGGTGGCCGCCGGTGAGGCGGCATGTCGTCGGCACCTTGGAGAACCTCGACGACCGCCGGGGCGGCCTGGGTCAGCACCTCCGGGTAGTCGACTTCGCCCAATTCCGACGCGCTGCGTTGGGGTGGCCGCACGTGGGGCGCCGCGCTGCTCGCCTCGTTCGACGGCGAAAGTCCTCGCCCAACCTCCTGGCATCATTTCCTGCGTGTCTCAGCCCGTCCGATCACTCCACAGTTCCTTGAATCTGCGCAGTACCACTGAGTCGGACTGGCCCGCGCTCCGCAACTTCCGGCTCGAGAACGCGAGAGAGCACCCGATCTCCTACGGCGCCACCTTGGAGACCACGCTTACCTTCGACGAGGAGGCGTGGCGGATGCGGGCCCGGCGCGGCGACCAAGCCAACGCGGCGTCGTACGTGGTGATCGAGCAAACCACCGGCCGTTGGGTCGGGATGATGGCCTGCCAGCTCGGGGATGACGATGGGCCGGAGCCCGTCATCACCGGTGTCTACGTCACTCCGTCCTTCCGTGGTCCGGTCTACGGGGTGGCGGACACGCTGCTCGAGCACATCCGTTGCTGGGCAGCGTCCCAGTCCAGCCTGCTCAGGCTATGGGTGTACGAGGGCAGCGAACCAGCCCGGCGGTTCTATCGCCGGCACGGCTTCGCGGACACCGGTCGTAGCCGCGCTACCGACCTGCCTCCCAACGGCCGGCTCCTCGAGATGGCCTCCCAGCTCTTCTGAGACCGCTCTTGCCTCGGGGGGACCAACAAGAGCGGACGCCGTTGTTCGGAACCCTTGAGCAAGAGATCCGGGCTGCCCGGACTTGACCGGGTCCGGGCGCGAGGGTCGAGACTGCCCCGAGGAGTGGCATCCCGGCCATCGGGGCATGCTCAGGAGACAGGACGAGGCAAGGGGGCAGGGATGCTCAACCTGAACACCGTCATGCTCGGCTCGGAGAACCCGTCCGCGCTCGTCGAGTGCTACACCAAGGTCTTCGGCGAGCCGCAGTGGAATGACGAGTCGTACACCGGCTGGCAGGTCGGCAGTGCGAACTTCATGATCGGCCCGCACTCCGAGGTCCACGGCAGCAGCAAGGAGCCAGGCCGGCTCATCGTCAACTTCGAGACGCCCGACGTGAAGGCCGAGTTCGAACGCATCAAGGGGCTCGGTGTGACGGTCCAGCAGGAGCCTTACCAGCCAGGCCCGATGCCGGAGGGCGTGAGCGGCGAGTTCTGGCTCGCCACGTTCGCCGACCCGGACGGCAACTTCTTCCAGCTGGCGTCGCCGATGCCTGAAGGCATGTAGCCGTCAGCAGGGCACACCCTCCTGCAGAACCGTCACACCAGCGTCCGTGAGGCGGACGCGCGTCGCCGCGCACGAGCTCGTCGTACCGGCAAGCAGCAGTGCGCCGTGCGGGTTCGCACGCGCCTGGATGTCATAGACCCCAGGCGGAGTCGTGCTGATGTCGATGTACTGGTCCGGCGTGTCCCAGGTGTAGATGTCGCCCCAGCCGGGGCTGTTGCCCATGGTCACCCAGGCATCGGGGGTCGGGGCACCAGGGAGGTTGCACCCGGGCTGGCCCGCGTAGCTGTTGGGGCCGTTCGGGCCCGCCGTACCGAAGCCGAAGTACCCGTCGTCCGCGAGGCAGAACGACTCCTTCAGCGACGCCGCCACCTGCGCGCCGGGCGTGCCGTCCGGGTTCACCGAGCGCAGCACGAACTCGACGTAGTCGCGGTAGTGGAAGTGCGCGTGCGTGGCGTGCCACTCGCAGGCGCCGGCGGGACGCGGGCGCGTGCTCCCGTCGGAGTACGTCACCACTTGCCGCGCCTCGCACATGCCCGGCACGAAGCCGACCTGGCCGGCAGCCGCCCACGGCACCTGCACCGTGAGGTTGCCAGTCCCGACGTTGTCGACCTCGCTGGTGAAGCGCAGACAACGGGTCGCGCCGGTCTGGGCGATCTCGTCGAGGTAGCAGGAGAAGCCGGTCGGCACGTCCGCCGGGATCGGGAAGCCCAGCGGCGTGGAGGCCACCGGCGGAAGCCCGTCCACGTGCACGTCGCTCGGCGGCAGGGCCCGCAACGAGGGGAGCAGCGGGCACGGCGGCGGGCTCGAGCAGTGCGGGACGTCCCAGGTCGGGGTCGTCATCATGCGGGCTTCTGCGCGGTAGGTCGCATCGGTGTCGAACGCGTACGTCATCGTCACCGCGACCGTGTAGGTGCCCTGCGCCGACGGCCGCACCACCACCGCCTGCCCGTTCGCGCCGATGCCTGAGGCCTTGGCGACCTCGTCCCCTGCGGGGTCGTAGACGTAGACGTTGAAGCCGTCGTCGATCGAGTCGGTCCCGTTGTGCACCGACACGAGGAACGGGCTCGTCGTCCCGACCGCGAGCGCCCACAGCTGGCAGTTCACGGCGCACACCGTCGGGTCCGGGTTGCTCGGCATCGGCAGGGGCACCGGGTTGTGCATCTGCCCCGACCAGGCCAGCACCGGATGCGCCGGGCTCAGCGTCCCCTGCACCGGTACGGCGGAAGCAGGGCCCACCGGGGCCAGCGCCCGCGCGGGGGCGACGAGCCCCGCCGCCAGGAGGACGACGACCGCGAGGACCTTGCGCACCTGGGCCTCCGACATACCGCGGGTATGTGATGTTGACGCACGGTATGGGGCGGGCGATCATGCCGCAACCACCCCTTTGCGTCCTACGAAGTGCTCCCACGCCTACGCGTGGGCGTGAGGACGTAAGGGAGGAGAGGGAGGGCGAGTGGCACGGCGGGCGCCGGCAGTGCGCGACACCAAGGAGCGGTTGCTCAAAGCGGCCCTCGACGTGTTCAGCGAGCAGGGCTACCTGGCGAGCTCGGTGGACGAGGTCGCGAGCCGGGCCGGGGTCACGAAGGGCGCGCTCTACTACTGGTTCAAGGACAAGGACGACCTCGCGGCCGACCTCCAGAAGACGCTCTGGACCGACATCGCCGTCGAGGCGCAGCGCGGCCTCGACCCCGACGCGCCCACTGCGGACAACATCAAGCACGCCTTCCGCGCATACCTGCGCTCGCTCAAGGAGCACGCGCACGCCCGGTTCTTCCTCCGCGACTGCTGGGCCGTGCCCTCTCTCGAGGCCGCCGGTCGCGAGCAGCATGAGGCGGAGGTCCAGCTCGTGAAAGCCCAAGTGGAGCAGGGCATCGCGCGTGGCGACCTCGTCCCGGTGGACGCCGAGACCCTCACCCGGGTGCTGCTCGGCGCCTTCGCCGAGGCCACGCTGCACGTCCTCACCAACGGTCGGCCGGAGGACGCCATGGACGTCGTCGAGCGCCTGGTCGACGCGTTCGCCACGAAGCCCACGAAGAAGGAGAAGCGATGAGGTGGAACGGCAGCGTCGCGTTGATCAGCGGTGCCTCGCGGGGCATCGGGGCGGAGCTCGCGCGGCAGATCGTGGCCAAGGGCGGCAAGGTCGGCCTGCTGGCCCGCACCACGAGCGACCTCGAGCAGCTGCGGTCCGAGCTGGGTGCGACATGCGCCGTCGCCACCGCGGACATCACCAACGCCGACGAGCTAGCGAATGCGGTCAAGCTCGTCGAGACCGAGCTCGGTCCCGTCGACGTGCTCGTGAACAACGCCGGCATCGGCCACCACGGCGCGTTCCTCGACATCGACGTCGACGAGGTCGAGCGGATGATGCGGACCAACTACCTCGGCACGGTGCGGCTCCTCAAGGCGGTGCTTCCCGGCATGGTGGAGCGCCGCCGGGGTCACGTCGTCAACGTCGGCTCGATCGCCGGCCGGATTGGGGCACCCTTCGAGGCCGCCTATTCCGCCAGCAAGTTCGCGGTCACGGGCCTGACCGAGGCCATCTCGGTGGAGCTCGCGCCGTTCGGGATCCGCTGCTCCTTGGTCAACCCCGGCCCCGTCGACACCCCGTTCTTCGAGACCCGAGGCACGCCGTACCAGCGCAAGCACCCCAAGCAGGTACCGGCCGCGCGGGTCGCGAAGGCCATCGTCACCGCCGTGGAGAAGGAGCGGGCGGAGGTCTTCATCACCCCGGTGCTGCGCCAGGCGGTCGTGACGAAGGCACTGATCCCACCGCTGTTCCAGTGGGGCACTGCCCGCACCTTCGCGCGTGACCTGAAGCAGGAGGCCGCGCGCCGATGAAGTTCGGCGTCACGTTCGCGCGGCTGCGGCCCGCGCTCTGGGCGAGCACGGCCGCACTGTGCGACGAGCTCGGGTTCGAGTCGGTCTGGCTGCCCGAGCACCTGGTGCTGCCGGTGGAGCAGAAGGGCAGCCCGTACGCCGGGCAGGACCATCCCCCGGTCCCCGCGTCGGCGCCGGTCTTCGACGTCTTCACGATGCTCGGCTTCTTCGCGGGCCGGACCGAGCGGATCCGCCTGGGCACCAACGTCTACAACATCGGGCTGCGCCACCCGTTCACCACGGCACGCGCAGTCGCCACCCTCGACCAGGTCTCGGGCGGACGGGTCGAGCTCGGCATCGGGGCGAGCTGGCTCGCGGCCGAGTGGCAGGCGACCGGGCTCGACTTCCGCACGCGCGGGCGACGGGTCGACGAGGCGCTGCAGATCTGTCGGCGGCTCTGGACCGAGGACGTCGTGGAGCACCACGGCGAGCACTTCGACTTCGACGCGGTGATGTTCGAGCCCAAGCCGCTGCAGCACGTCCCCGTCTCCGTCGGCGGCGACTCGGCACCGGCGCGTCGACGCGCAGCGCTGTACGCCGACGGCTGGATCCCCATGAACACAGCACTGCCCGACCTGCCCGCTGCCCTGGCCGACATCCAGGCGCAGCGCAAGGAGGCCGGCCGTGAGGGGCCGTGGACCACCACGTTCATGAAGCCGGTCGCCACCGCCGCCGACGTCGAGCAGGCCGCGGCAGCGGGCGTCGACCGGCTGGTCGTGGCCCCCTGGAAAAGCAGCGCCGAGGCTGGCCAGGGCCTGCGCGCGTTCGCGGCAGCGTTCCTCACCCCGCCGCTCGTGTAGTCATTTCGGGCCGATCCGAGTCACCGGAACGGGCCAGGGACGAGAACACGTTCTACCGCGCACAGTGCTGCTCACGCAACGGTGCGTGATCCTCGGAGGTCTGGCGTGCGCGTCCCCCTGGTGCTGACCATCGCTCTTGTCGCCCTGCCCCTCGCCGGCTGCGGCGGTGGCTCCGAGCCGGCCGCGGCCAAGACCCAGGCGCCCGCGCCCACCACGGCACCCGCGACCGCGCCGGCGGACGTCGCAGCCGCAACGGCCGAGGTGAAGGCCAACTGGGCGGCGTTCTTCGACGGCTCGAAGCCCGGCGCGCAGCGCGCCGCGCTCATCGAGGACGGGGCGCACATGGCCGCGGCGATCGCCGCCGGCGCGAAGAGCCCGGGGGCCAACGCCACCCGCTCCACCGTGACTGCGGTGTCGTTCACGAGCCCGACCGACGCCGCGGTCACCTACAACCTGGCGGTGTCCGGGAAGAACGTGCTCACCGGGGCGCAGGGCAAGGCCGTGCTGGACCAGGGGCAGTGGAAGGTCAGCAAGTTCACCTTCTGCCAGCTGCTGAAGCTCGGCTCCGGCGGGGCTCCTGTGCCCGGCTGCGCCTAGCCTCACCCCCCTCTTCGTGATCAACAGGAAAGCCGGTCACGACTCGCCGGGCGTGTCGGGGAGGATTGTCCTGTTGATCACCCAAGGGGGCGGGCGGCGGCGCCAAGAGCCGGCGGGGTCAGAGCCAGGGTCAGCCCGAGCAGCCCCTAGGGCTGGGAGCGCGCGGCGAGCATGGCGGCGGGCTGGGCGTCCAGCGGGTAGAACTGGTGCGCCCACCGCCGTACGCCTGAGTAGTGCTGCGCCTCCTCGGTGGAGAAGTTCGGCTTCGGCAGGTACTTCATGTTCTCCCAGGTGAAGAAGTCCTGCGTGATGACGACCTTCTGCAGCTCCAGCAGCTTCTTGGCCCTACCCGTCATGAGGTCACCGGTGTCGCCCTCCTCGCGCACCGACGTCTGGCAGAACCAGTAGTCGCTGTAGACGTCGTCGACCGGCGTGACGTTGGTGACCTGGAGCGTCGGGAGCACCTCGTCCGGCCAGCGCACGAAGCCCTGGCCGATCCCGTGCTGGTAAAACCGCAGCGTCGCCCGGACCGGCCCGTTCGGGGTCATCCAGGTGGAGGGCTTGCCGCCGCCGTACAGGACGGCCACCTCGGCCGCGAACGTGTGGTCCACGAACTCGAACGACTTGATCTCCGGCGGCTCGGTAGAGCCGTGCACGAAGGGGATGTGGAAGGGGTCGGCGGCGTTCTCGAGCACCATCTGCGGGTGGGCCTTGATCCGGTGCACGACCCGGCTGTCCTCGGTGATCGGGTACCAGCCGACGTCGTCGAGCTCCGGCATCTGCGGCGGCTCCCACTGCGGCTCGCCGCCCTCGAGGTCGTGCCAGACCAGCACGATGCCGTGCCACTCGCGGACCGGCCAGGTCTTCACGCGGACCCGGCTCTGCCGCTGGTCGGCGCTGAACGGGATGTGGGTGTTGCAGCCGTTCACGTCCCACTGCCAGCCGTGCCAGGGGCACTTGATGTCCTCGCCCTCGACGGTGCCTCCGACGCCGAGGTGCGCACCGAGGTGCTGGCAGTACGCGTCGAGCACGGAGAGCCGGCCGGAGCGGGTGCGGAAAGCGACCAGCTCCTGGCCGAAGTACTGCAGCCGGACGACGTCACCGGGCTTGATGCTGTCGGACCAGGCGACCTGGAACCAGCCGCGGGGGTACCGCGAGCTCGACACCGCGAGCGGGGAGATGTCGCTTCCGAGCTGGCTCATCTGTACCGTCTCCTTTGATCTCTATCTTATGGAAGATAGCGCGTCTTCTAGGGTTGAGAACACCCACGACCGGAGGAGCCACGTGGAGCACGCCGCAGCACAGGACGACGCGCCGGCCCGGCGTGCCCAGCTCCGCCAGCCCCGGCTCGCCGACATGGTCGCCTCGGTGCTGCGCGAGCGGATCGTGGAGGGCAAGCTCCGCGACGGCGACCTGCTCCCGAAGCAGGACGAGCTGCTGGAGGAGTTCCGCATCAGCCGGCCGTCGTTGCGAGAAGCGCTGCGGATCCTGGAGAGCGAAGGCCTGCTGACCGTACGGCGGGGCAACGTGGGCGGCTCGGTGGTGGAGGCCCCCAACCCCGAGTCGTCGGCGTACATGTTCGGGCTGGTGCTGCAGTCGCGGCGCGGCACGGTGGCCGACCTGGCCGAGGCGATCCAGCACATCGAGCCGATCGCGGCGTCGCTGTGCGCGTCCCGGGAGGACCGGGCGGAGGCGGTGGTGCCGGCACTGCGGGCCAACATCGGCGAGTGCGAGGCGGCACTCAGCGACGGGCCCACGTTCACCGCGCTGGCCCGGCGCTTCCACGAGGAGATGGTCGCGGCCTGCGGCAACCAGACGATGATCCTCATGGTGGGGGCGCTCGAGAGCCTGTGGTCCGAGCAGGAGGCCCAGTGGGCCCACCGCGCGCAGTCCCAGGGGCAGTACCCGCAGGAGAAATACCGCCGCGACGTGCTCGCCGCCCACAAGGCGCTCGTGGCCGCGATCGAGGCCGGCCAGGCCGACAAGGCCGCGCGGCTCGCGAAGCGGCACCTCGAGGAGTCGCAGCACTACTCGCTCGCCGAGGGACGCGACGAGGTGGTCAAGGCGACGACGCTGCGCAGCGGCTTCGAGCGGTTCGGCGGCTAAGCGCCGCTGAGGGGGACGAAGGGTCCCGTCTCGACCGGCTCCAGCACGATCTCGCGCAGCACCACGTGCGGCGGCAGCTCCTCGAGCCAGCCCACCGCCCGGGCCACGTCCGCGGCCGACAGCGACGGCACGTGCGCGATGTAGTCGCCGAACATCGGGGTGTCGACCGGGCCGGGCGTCACGAGGTTGACCTGGATGCCGTGCTTCTCCGTCTCCCCCGCCAGCGCCAGCGCCATCGCGTTCAGCCCGGCCTTCGAGGCGGAGTACGCCGAGAGCGTGGGCTTTCCGCGGGATGCCGTGCTCGAGACGAACACGATGCGGCCGCCGGCGGACATGAGCGGCAGGGCCTTGGAGCCGATGAGGTACGCCGACCGCAGGTTCGCGGCCAGCACCCGGTCGAGCACGTCGACCGGCTGGCGACGCACGAGGGTCCCCTCGTAGCCACCGGCGGCGTGCACCACCAGCGAAACGGCCTGCTCCCCGTCGTACACCGCGTCGACGTCGGCCTCGACGCTGCAGTCAGCGACCTTGAAGCGGCAGCCGAGCCGTCCCGCGGCCTCCTCGAGCGGCTCGCGCCGCCGCGCGACCAGGACCACGTCGTAGCCACGCTTGGCGAGCAGCTCGCCGCAGGCGAAGCCGATCCCGCCGCTGCCGCCGGTCACGATGGCGACCGGTGCTCCGCTGCTCACGTCGAGGGCCCCTCTCGTTAAGTGAGAAGTACCTTCTCACGAGAGAGCCGGAGTTGTCAGCCCAGGTGCCAGCCGCTCGGCTCCGGCGCGGTGGACGGGAGCGTGCCTGGGGTGCGGGAGAACCGCGGGGCGGGAGCGGGGCGCATCACGCCCTCGTGCTGGACGACGCTCCCGCGGGCCGCGAGGTGGGGGTGGTCTGGAACCTCCGACAGCCGCAGCACCGGGGTGACGCACGCCGGCAGCTCGCCGAACACGGCGTCCCATTCCGCCCGGGTCTTCCGGGCGAAGGCCTCCGTGAGGAGCTGTCGCAAGGCCGGCCACTGCCTGGGGTCGTTGCGATCGGGCGCGTCGGACAGCCCGAGGCCGTGCAGCACCGCCTGCCAGAACGGCTCCTCGACAGCGCCAACCGCGACGTACTCGCCGTCCGCGCAGCGGTAGGTGTCGTAGAACGGCGCTCCGCCGTCGAGCAGGTTGGTGCCGCGCTCGTCACGCCAGGCCCCGCCCGCGCGCATCTGCCAGAACAGCGTCATCAGCGACGCGACGCCGTCGACCATCGCGACGTCGACGACCTGCCCCTCAGCGCTGTTGGTGCGCTCGAACAGCGCGGCGAGGATCCCCGCGACCGCGTAGAGCGCGCCGCCGCCGAAGTCGGCGACGAGGTTCAGCGGCGGCACCGGCTTGCGCCCCGCCTCACCAACCGCGCCCAGGGCGCCTGCGACGGCGGCGTAGTTGATGTCGTGCCCCACCCGGTCTGCCCACGGACCGTCCTGGCCCCAGCCTGTGACTCGGGCGTACACCAGCCGCGGGTTGCGCGCCCGGCAGACGTCCGGTCCCAGCCCCAGCCGCTCGGCCACCCCCGGACGGAACCCCTCCACGAGCACGTCGGCCTGCGCCACCAGGCGCAGCACCCGCTCGGGGTCCTGCTTGAGATCCACCTCGATCGTGGGCCGGCCCTGTGCCAGGAGGTCTGGCCCGTGGATCTCGACCGGGGCGCCGCCCGGGCGGTCGACGCGGAGCACGTCCGCGCCCAGCTGCGCCAGCAGCATGCAGGCGAAGGGTGCGGGCCCCAGCCCGGCCAGCTCGACGACGCGCACTCCCGACAGCGGTCCAGGCATGCGCGGGACCCTAACGGTTCGGGGCAGGATGGGCCGATGGCAGCGACCGCGCGGGATCACGCCCGCCGACTGCTCACCGCCCTCCACCACTCCGCCGACGTGCCGGACGCGCCGGATCCCCTTACGGACTGGGCGTTCTCGGGCGCCATGGCGCTCACGGGACGGGCCGACGGCCCGCCCCTGGTGGCCGCCGGTGCCGCCGTCGCGGCCCGCGGCGCCCTGCTCGCGCTGGAGGCCCTTGCGCCCGGGACGGCACTGCCCGACGTACGGCTGCTCGGTGAGCGCGCTGCCCTGTCGGGGCTGTCGCGGCAGGGCGACCTCTCCTGCGGCGGTGCCACCCGGCTGCTGCCCACGGCGGACGGTCACGTGGCGCTGTCGCTGGCCAGACCGACCGACTACGAGCTCATCCCCGCGCTGGTGTCGGACGACGGGGGCCACGACTGGGAGGCCGTGACGGACTGGGCGGCCGGCCGGACCGCGCACGAGGTGCGGGACCGCGCGGTGGTGCTCGGGCTGCCCGTCGGCGTCCCCGGTGAGACACCACGAGAACTGTTGCCCTGGAAGGAGATCTGCGTCCACGACGGACCCCCGGCGCGCCGCCGCGCACCGCTCGTCGTCGACCTGTCCGCGTTGTGGGCCGGGCCGCTGTGCGCCTCGCTGCTGGGGCTGCTCGGCTGCGAGGTCGTCAAGGTCGAGGACCCGCGACGCCCGGATGGCGCACGGCAGGGCAACCGGGCGTTCTTCCACCTGCTCAACGCTGGTGCGCGCTCGGTGACGATGTCCCTCTCTGACCCCGCCCTGCACGACCTGCTCGCCGACGCGGACGTCGTCATCGAGGGCTCTCGGCCCCGCGCTCTGCAGCAGGTCGGCGTCGACGCCGAGGCGTACGCCGCGCAGGGGACCACGTGGGTGTCCATCACCGGTCACGGCCGCGACCAGGGCCACCGGGTGGGGTACGGCGACGACGCAGCCGTCGCGGGCGGGCTGCTCGCCCACGACGAGGGCGGCCCAGTCTTCGTCGGGGACGCCGTCGCCGACCCGCTCACCGGCCTGCACGCGGCCCTGGTCGCCTGGTCGGGCCTGCTGCAGGGCGGTGGACGGCTCGTCGACGTGGCGCTCGCCCGGGTCGCCGCGTGCGCGGCGGCGCTCGGCGGGCCGACGGCACCCGCCTTCCAGCACGAGAAGGCCTGGTACGTCGAGACGTCGGTCGGTCCGGTCGCCGTGGCCGATCCGTGGGCGCGGGCATGACCCTCCTGCACTCGGTCGAGGTCGACGGGGCCCTGGTCGACGTACGCCTCGCCGATGGCCGCGTCGCCGAGGTCGGAAGCTTGACCGCGGGCGCGGCCGAGGACGTGCTCGACGGACGGGGCGGCTCGTTGCTCCCGGGCCTGCACGACCACCACCTGCACCTGTTGGCCCTCGCGGCCCACGAGACCTCGGTGGACGTGAGCGCCGGCCTGGAGTCGCTGGGCCACCAGCCCGGCCAGGGGTGGCTGCGCGCAGTTGGCTGGACCGGCCACGGCGACCGGCACACCCTGGACGCCGTCGTGGGCGACCGGCCGGTCCGCGTCCAGCACCGCAGCGGCGCGCTCTGGGTGCTCAGCACCGCGGCGGTGCACGCGCTGCAGGTGGCCCGCGCAGAGCATCCAGGCGTCGAGCGCGACGCGCACGGTGATCCGACCGGCAGGCTGTGGCGGGCCGACGACCTGCTCGCCGAGCTCCTCGGCCGGGACACCCCCGCCCTGGTCCGCGTTGGAGAACGCCTGGCAGCGCTGGGGGTCACCGGCGCCACCGATGCCACGCCCGGTCTCGACGCCGAGACCTGCCGGCTCCTTCGAGACAGCGTGCCGCAACGCCTGCAGCTGCTGGGAGACCCCGAGGCCAGCGGCCCGTGGAAGGTCGTGCTGGCCGACCACGCGCTCCCGGCTCTCGACGACCTCGTCGACCGGCTACGACGAGCCCGCCCGCGGCCGGTCGCGGTGCACTGCGTCACCCGCGAGGCGCTGGTGCTCCTCCTCGCGGCCCTGGACGTCGTCGGCAGGCACCCGCTCGACCGGGTGGAGCACGGGTCCGTCGTACCGCTCGAGGTGGCCGACCGGCTACCGGCGGTGGTGACGCAACCGGCCTTCCTGGCGGTGCGTGGGGACGACTACCTGCGCGACGTCGACCCCGTGGACCTGCCGGATCTCTACCGGCACCGCTCGCTTCTCGACGCTGGTTGCCCGGTCGTCGCGTCGAGCGACGCGCCGTACGGGCCGGTCGACCCGTGGGGGGTGCTGCGGGCGGCCCGGGACCGGCGCTCGCGGAGCGGAAAGACCCTAGGGGCGCAGGAGTCCGTCGACGTGCGGACCACGCTGGACGGGCTGCTCCGCCCGCTCGGGGACGTCACAGCACCACCCCGACGCGTCGTGCCCGGGGCGCCCGCCGACCTCGTGCTCCTGCATGCCCCGCTGACCGAGGTCCTCACCGACCCGGACGCGCGCGCCGTGCGCGCCACGTGGATCGGCGGTCGTCAGATCTGCTGAACGACCTTCGGCTGCGGGCGCCAGAACACGACGAGCAGCCCGATCGCACCCGCGAGGCCCATCGCCGCGAACACCAGCGCGGCCGTCCAGCCGGGCGGGTCGAACACGCCGAGCGCCCGGTCCAGCGAGATCCGGCCGCCTCCGGTCCCGCAGAGCAGCAGGCCTGCGGCGACGAGGGTCATGACGTACTCGTAGCCCTCGCCCGGCCGGAAGATGAAGAACCCGTTCTTGCGGTGGTTGGTGATCCACGCGACCGTCAGCACCCCGACGACCATCGCGCCGGCCAGGGGCGTCAGCAGCCCGAGCAGCAGCAGCACACCCGCCGCGAGCTCTGTCACGCTGGCCGTCCAGGCATGCAGCCACCCCGGCTTCATGCCGAGGCTCTCGAACCAGCGAGCGGTGCCGGCGATCTTCCCGCCGCCGAAGATGTGGTTCCAGCCGTGGGCGAGCATGACGACGCCCACCGCGAGGCGGAGCACGAGCAGGGCGAGGTCGACCGGGTGCATCGAGGTCCTCTCAGGTCGAGAACGTGTTCCGGGAGCACGGTAGGGCCTCGTCGTACTGTTCGCCCGTGCTCAGCGTCGCCGACCTCGC
>JBKOVB010000131.1:0-19419 GCA_046723735.1 Actinomycetota bacterium
TCGTACGACCTGGTGGTGCTGCGCTCGGTCTGGGACTACTGGGAGCGGTACGACGAGTTCCTGGCCTGGACGCGCAGGGTGCCGCGCCTCGCGAACAGCCCGGAGGTCGTGGCGTGGAACACCGACAAGACCTACCTGGCGCGGCTCGCGGCGGCCGGGGTGCCGGTGGTGCCCACGTCGTACGTCCGTGACCTCGACGGCTGGGAGCCGCCCACGTCGCCCTTCGTGGTCAAGCCCACCGTCTCGGCGGGTGCGCGCCACACCGCCGCGTACGCCGGCGGCGACCCGGCAGCACGGGCGCACGTCGCGGACCTCGTGGGCTCGGGACAGGTCGCGATGGTGCAGCCGTACGTCGCCGAGGTGGAGCAGGCCGGCGAGACCGCGCTGCTCGTCTTCGATGGCGAGGTGTCGCACGTCGCCCGCAAGCAGGCGCTGCTGACGGTGGGTGCGGGTGTCGACAACGACCTGGCCCACCAGCAGCAGATCTCCGCGAGCGAGGCCTCCTCGCAGGAGCTGGCGCTGGCCCACCAGGTGCTGGACGTCGTGCGGTCCTGGGGGCACGAGCTGCTCTACGCCCGGGTGGACGTGCTGCCCGGGCCACTGCTGGTCGAGCTCGAGGTCACCGAGCCGTCGCTGTTCCTCGGCGAGGCGCCGGGTGCGGCCGACCGCTTCGCCGCCGCTGTACGTCGCTGGGCGCTAGGCCGCTGCTGAGGCCGCACGTGATGCCGGCCGGGCGGGACCGAGTCGGGGCTCGCGCACCGGCGTGTCGGCACACACTGCGTCCCCAAACCGGTTGATGACCTCGGCGTCCACGCTCTGGTTGCCCTGATCGACTGTGTGCACGTGCGGCGTGTCACGAGCCGTCCGGCTACGCCGCCGCTGACGTCGTACGGCGGGCTGACAGCTGCAACCAGCCCGCGGTCGTGAAGATCAGCACCGCCCCGGTTACGTGGAACCCCACCGCGAGTGCGGGGATCGCGTGCGCGTACTGCCAGTAGCCCAGCGCACCCTGAGCCACCACCAGCCCCGCGAGAAGCCACGCCCACCGGCGCAGCGGCTCGCGGGTCACGACGAGCAGCGCCACGACGAGCCCGACGAGCAGCCAGACGAGGTCCGCGTGCAGCTGGGACACATGCTGAGGCTGGAACGGCAGCCGGTCGACCTTCGGGTCGCCGGCGTGCGGGCCCGACCCGGTCACCACTGTGCCGGCCAGGAGTACCGCGACCGTGGCGAGCAGCGCCACGACGGAGAGCGTCGCGACGAGGGGCTGCGGCGGCCCGTCGTCGGGGTCGAGCACGCGGTGCAGCAGCACGGCGGCCGCGTAGACGAGCGGGAAGCTCGCGAGGAAGTGGACGATGAGCACCCAGGGGTTGAGGTCCGAGAGCACCAGCACGCCACCGATCAGCGCCTGCACCGGCACGAACAGCGGCTGCACGACGGCCAGCCGCGTCCACTGGGGGGCGTACCGGCGCACCGCGACCACGAGCAGGATGCCCACGACCTCCATGAGCACGCCGAGCAGACGGTTGCCGAACTCGATGTAGCCGTGCACGCCGAGCGCGTGGGTGTTGGTGAGCGAGGTGCCCGTGCACCGCGGCCACGTCGGGCAGCCGAGTCCCGAGCCGGTGAGGCGGACGGCCGCACCGGTCACCACGAGCAGCATCTGAAGCACGAGCGCGGACCAGGCCAGCCGCCGGAGGACGACGGGCGTGCGGGTCCGGACGGGCGGTCGCTCGAGGGTCACTCCCACCTGAACCACCGCGCAGCGAGGGCGAGGCCGACGACGGCCCAGAGCACCAGGGTCACGACGTCGTGCACGACGAGCACGCCGTGCTGGAACAGCTCGCGGAGCCCGTCGGACAGCGCCGCGGAGGGCAGGAACTGCAGGACCTGCTCGCCCCCGCCGTACTCGCGGAGCGGGAACACCACCCCGCCGAGCGCGAGCAGCGCGAACCACAGCAGGTTGGCGACGGCCAGGGCCGTGAGCCCGGGGAGGGTGCCGCCGACGAGGTAGCCGAGGCCCGTGAACGCAGCGGTCCCCGCCGCGAGCAGCAGCACCATCTCGGGCAGGTCGCCGTGCGGGTGCCAGCCCAGTGCGAAGCCGACCAGGCAGATGAGCGAGACCTGCAGCACCTCGACCCCGAGCACCGCGAGCGTCTTGGCCTGCAGCAGCGTGGAGCGGGGGAGCGGGGTGGCGCCGAGACGCTTGAGCACGCCGTACTGGCGGTCGAACCCGGTCGCGATCGCCTGACCCGTGAACGCCGTGGACATCACCGCGAGGGCCAGGATCCCCGGCACGAAGAAGTCCACCCGGCGCCCGGTCACGCTCACGACCGGGACCAGGCTGAGGCCGACGAGCAGCGCCAGCGGGATGATCATGGTGAGCAGGACCTGCTCGCCGTTGCGCAGCAGCAGCGTGAGCTCGGCCGTGGTCTGGGCGGCCAGCATGCGGCCGCGCGGCGCCGCTTCCGGCGCCGGTGCCAGCGACCCGAGGGCCCAGTCGCTCATGCTCTGAGGTCCCGTCCGGTGAGGTCGAGGAACACGTCCTCGAGGGTGCGCTGCTCGACCTGGAGCTCGCGGGCGAGCACGCCCTGTGCGGCGCACCAGGCCGTCACGTCGGCCAGGAGCTGCGGCCCGACGGGTCCCTCGACGAGGTAGCTGCCGTCCGAGCCGCTGGCCCGGCAGCCCGCGGGGAGCGTGGAGAGCAGGTCGTCGAGGTCGAGCCCGGGTACGGCGGTGAAGCGCAGCTGCCCGGCCGCGCCGTGCGCGGTGAGCTGGGCCACGGTGCCCTCGGTGACCAGCCGGCCGTGGTCCACGACCACGACGTGGTCGGCCAGCTGCTCGGCCTCGTCCATGAGGTGGGTGGTGAGCACGACGGTGACGCCGTCGCGCCGCAGCGCGGCGACGAGGTCCCAGGTGGCGCGCCGTGCCTGCGGGTCGAGCCCGGCGGTCGGCTCGTCCAGGAACACCAGCTCGGGCCGGCCCACGACGGCCATCGCGAGGGACAGGCGCTGCTGCTGGCCGCCGGACAGCCGCCGGAAGGTGACCCCGGCCACCTCGGTGAGGCCGAGCCGCGCGAGCAGGTCGTCCGGGTCGTGGGGGTGTGCGTGGAAGGACGCGACCAGCCGGAGCATCTCGGCGGCCCGCAGCCCGGGGTAGCCGCCACCTGCCTGCGGCATCACGCCGATCCGGTGCTTGACGGCCTGGTCGCGGGGATCGTGGCCCAGCACCCGGACGGTGCCTGCGTCCGCGGTGCGGAAGCCCTCGGCGATCTCGACGGTGGTGGTCTTGCCGGCGCCATTCGGGCCGAGCAGCGCGGTGACGGTCCCGGCGCGCACCGAGAACGTCAGCCCGTCGACGGCAGTGCTCTCGCCGTACCGCTTGACGAGGTCGTTCACCTCGAGCGCGGCGGTCGTCACGAGCGTCAAGCGTAGGCGGCTTCCTCGTGGGGCCCGTGCGCTAAGGGTGCCCTGAGTGGCAGTGGTCACGGGCGTGCGCGTTCGACGAACGCAGCGAATTAGGTCACAATGTTGTTGTGAAAAACGGCAGCGAGCACGTCGGGACCCGTGAGCGGGTCCTCGCGCTGCTGCTCGAGCTCGGGCCGTCGACCGCCGCGACGCTCGGCGAGCACCTGGGCCTCACCCAGGCCGCCGTCCGCCGGCACCTCGACGCGTTGCTGGCCGAGGGCTCGGTCACCACGACGCAGCCACGCCGGAGGGTCGTCACGCGCGGCCGTCCCGCGCGCCTGTACGCGCTCACCGACGCCGGTCATGCCGCCGGCCCCAGCCTGTACGACGACCTCGCGGCCGCGGCCTTGCGGTTCATGAGCCCCGAGCAGCTGAGCGCCTTCGCCGCCAGCCGGGTCGCGGAGCTGGAGGAGCGCTACGCGTCCGTGGCCGGGGCTGCCGACCCGAGCGCCGCCCTGGCCGAGGCGATGACGGCCGACGGCTACGCTGCCGGCACCTCGCGGCAGGGCCAGGGCGTGCAGCTGTGCCAGCACCACTGCCCCGTCCAGCACGTCGCCGCCGAGTTCCCGCAGCTGTGCGACGCCGAGACCACGGCGATCAGCCGAGTCCTCGGCGTGCACGTGCAGCGGCTCGCGACCATCGCCCACGGCGACGGTGTGTGCACGACGTTCATCCCGTCCCGCCTCGAAACCCCCGTCCCGACCGGAAAGGCCGCGTCATGACGACCACCCAGGAGCAGCAGCTCGAGGGTCTCGGCACCTACAAGTTCGGATGGGCCGACTCCGACGTCGCGGGTGCCTCCGCGCGGCGCGGGCTGAACGAGGACGTCGTGCGCGACATCTCGGCCAAGAAGAACGAGCCGCAGTGGATGCTCGACATGCGGCTCAAGGGGCTCAAGCTCTTCTCGAAGAAGCCCATGCCGACCTGGGGCTCCGACCTGTCCGGCATCGACTTCGACAACATCAAGTACTTCGTCCGCTCCACCGAGAAGCAGGCGGCCTCCTGGGACGACCTGCCGGCGGACATCAAGAACACCTACGACAAGCTCGGCATCCCGGAGGCCGAGAAGCAGCGCCTCATCGCAGGTGTCGCGGCGCAGTACGAGTCGGAGGTCGTCTACCACCAGATCCGTGAGGACCTGGAGGCTCAGGGCGTGCTGTTCCTCGACACGGACACGGCGCTGCGCGAGCACGAGGAGATCTTCAAGGAGTACTTCGGGTCCGTGATCCCGGTGGGCGACAACAAGTTCGCGGCGCTGAACACCGCGGTGTGGTCGGGCGGCTCGTTCATCTACGTCCCGCCGGGCGTGAAGGTCGACATCCCGCTGCAGGCCTACTTCCGGATCAACACCGAGAACATGGGCCAGTTCGAGCGGACGCTGATCATCGCCGACGAGGGCTCGAGCGTGCATTACGTCGAGGGCTGCACGGCGCCGATCTACAGCAGCGACTCGCTGCACTCCGCCGTCGTCGAGATCGTGGTGAAGAAGGACGCGCACGTCCGCTACACGACCATCCAGAACTGGTCCAACAACGTCTACAACCTCGTCACCAAGCGCACCGCGGTGCACGCGGGTGGTCGCATGGAGTGGATCGACGGCAACATCGGCTCCAAGGTCACCATGAAGTACCCCGCCTGCTTCCTGCTCGGCGAGGGCGCGCAGGGCGAGACGCTCTCGGTCGCGTTCGCCGGCGCGGGGCAGCACCAGGACGCGGGCGCCAAGATGGTGCACTGCGCGCCGCGCACCTCGTCGAACATCGTCAGCAAGTCGGTGGCGCGTGGTGGCGGCCGCACGTCGTACCGGGGCCTGGTCCAGGTCCAGGAGGGCGCCGTCGGCAGCAAGAGCAACGTCGTGTGCGACGCGCTGCTCGTCGACACGATCAGCCGCTCCGACACCTACCCGTACGTCGACGTCCGCGAGGACGACGTGTCCCTGGGCCACGAGGCCACGGTCTCGAAGGTTGGCGAGGACCAGCTCTTCTACCTGATGAGCCGCGGTCTGCCCGAGCAGGAGGCCATGGCCATGGTCGTCCGCGGCTTCGTCGAGCCGATCGCGCGCGAGCTCCCGATGGAGTACGCGCTCGAGCTCAACCGCCTGATCGAGCTCCAGATGGAGGGTTCTGTTGGCTAGCAGCACCACGGCTGCGTCCATGGGCGAGGCGCTCGCCACCTCGCACGCAGCCCTGGCAGAGCAGGGCGACCGCGTCGGCGCCCCGGTTGCGAGCGCGTCCCCCTCCGCGCCGCACGAGGCCGGCACGGCGCAGGTCGCCCGCCTGCTCTCCCGCGACCCCGACGCCTTCCCGGCGATCACGGGTCGCGAGGAGGAGTGGCGCTTCACGCCGCTCAACCGCCTGCGCCACCTGCACGACGGGAAGGCCGTCGTGGACGGCACGCTCGACGTGACCGTGACAGCGCCGGCCGGTGTGACGGTCGAGACCATCGGCCCGGACCACCCGCTCGTAGGCGTCGCGCTCACCCCGGCCGACAAGCCCGCGGCGCTGGCCATGCGCGACTTCAAGGAAGGCCAGCTGGTCCGGGTGGCCGGCGAGCTCGTCGACCCGGTGGTCGTGCGGCTCGAGGGCACCGGCGGCACCTCGTACGGTCACGTGGTCGTCGACGTCGAACCGTTCGCCAAGGCCGTCGTCGTGCTCGACCACAGCGGCTCAGCCACCCACGCGGGTGGTGTGGAGGTCCGCGTGGGCGACGGCGCCGAGCTGCGCCTGGTGTCCCTGCAGGGCTGGGACACCGACGCCGTGCACCTCTCGGCTCAGGCCGCGCTCCTCGGTCGCGACGCGCGGTTCACGAGCATCGTGGTCACGCTCGGCGGCGACCTCGTGCGCCTCAACCCGACGGTCCGCTACGCCGCCCCGGGCGGTGAGGCGACGCTGCTCGGGCTCACCTTCGCCGACGCCGGCCAGCACCTGGAGCACCGGCTGTTCGTCGACCACGCCGTGCCCAGCTGCACGAGCCGGGTCACCTACAAGTCCGCGGTGCAGGGCGAGGAGGCGCACAGCGTCTGGATCGGCGACGTGCTCATCCGCAAGGAGGCCGTCGGCACCGACACGTACGAGCTCAACCGCAACCTCCTGCTGACCGACGCGGCGCGCGCGGACTCCGTCCCGAACCTCGAGATCGAGACCGGCGAGATCGCAGGTGCGGGGCACGCGAGCGCGACCGGCCGCTTCGACGACGAGCAGCTGTTCTACCTGCAGGCGCGCGGGATCCGTGAGGACGAGGCCCGCCGCATGGTCGTGCGCGGCTTCTTCGCCGAGATCCTGCAGCAGATCGGCGTGCCCGAGCTCGAGGAGCGGCTGCTGGCCGCGATCGACGCGGAGCTCGCGAGGTGACGCTGGAGGCCAGCGCCCAGGGCGTGCGGGTCTGCGCGCTGGCGGACCTGCCGGAGGAGGGCGCGATCCGCGTCGACGTCGCCGGTCGTGCGCTCTGCGTCGCACGCAGCCAGGGCGAGGTGTTCGCGGTGGACGACACCTGCACCCACGCCGACGTCTCGTTGTCCGAGGGCGACGTGGAGGACGGCACCGTCGAGTGCTGGCTGCATGGCTCGCGGTTCGACCTGCGCACGGGCCGGCCGACCAGCCTCCCCGCCACCAAGCCCGTGCCGACCTACCCCGTGACCGTCGAGGGCGACCAGGTCCTCGTGAAGCTGGAGATGTGATGTCCGTCCTGGAAGTCCGCGACCTGTCCGTGAACGTCGAGGACAAGAAGATCCTCAACGGCGTCTCGCTGACCATCAAGGCGGGCGAGACGCACGCCATCATGGGTCCCAACGGGTCGGGCAAGTCGACGCTGGCCTACAGCCTCGCCGGCCACCCGAAGTACACCGTCACCGGTGGCACCGTGACCCTGGACGGCGAGGACGTCCTCGCGATGTCCGTCGACGAGCGGGCCCGCGCCGGCCTGTTCCTCGCGATGCAGTACCCGGTCGAGGTGCCTGGCGTCACCGTCTCCAACTTCCTGCGTACGGCGGTCACCGCCGTCCGCGGCGAGGCCCCCGCGCTCCGGCACTGGGTGAAGGAGCAGAAGGAGGCGATGGCCGCGCTCGACATGGATCCGGCCTTCGCGAACCGCAACGTCAACGAGGGGTTCTCAGGCGGCGAGAAGAAGCGCCACGAGATCCTGCAGCTCGAGCTGCTCAAGCCGCGCATCGCGATCCTCGACGAGACCGACTCCGGGCTGGACGTGGACGCGCTCCGCGTCGTGTCGGAGGGCGTGAACCGGGTGCACGCCACCGGCGAGACCGGCACGCTGCTCATCACCCACTACACGCGGATCCTGCGCTACATCCAGCCCGACTTCGTGCACGTCTTCGTGGGCGGTCGGATCGTGGAGGAGGGCGGCAAGGAGCTCGCCGACGAGCTCGAGGCCAACGGCTACGCGAAGTACGTCGGCGCGGCGGCTGCGGAGGCGGCGGTCTGATGACCGCGCCCTTCGACGTCGAGGTGGTCCGCAAGGACTTCCCCGTGCTGTCGCGCGAGGTGAACGGGCGTCCGCTCGTCTACCTCGACAGCGCCTCGTCGTCGCACAAGCCGCGTCCGGTGCTGGACGCCGAGCGCGAGTTCGTCGAGACCCACTACAGCAACGTGCACCGTGGCGTGCACACGCTCTCGCAGGAGGCGACCGACCTCTACGAGCGCGCCCGTGCCACGGTCGCGGGGTTCGTCGGGGGGACCCACGACGAGGTCGTCTTCACCAAGAACGTCACGGAGTCCGTCAACCTCGTGGCCTACGCCCTGGGCAACCCGGGGTCCCCGGTGCCGCTCGGGCCCGGCGACGAGGTCGTCGTGACCGAGATGGAGCACCACTCCAACCTCGTGCCGTGGCAGCTGCTCTGCGAGCGCACCGGCGCCACGCTGCGCTGGTTCGGGCTCACCGACGAGGGCCGCCTCGACCTCGCCGACGACGTCGTCACCGAGCGCACGAAGGTCGTCGCGTTCACGCAGGTGAGCAACCTGCTCGGCACCGAGAACCCGGTGGCGGAGCTCGTGGCGCGCGCCAAGGCGGTGGGGGCGCTCACGCTCGTCGACGGGGCGCAGGCCGTGCCGCACCAGCCCGTCGACGTACGCGCCCTCGGGGTGGACCTCTACGCCTTCACCGGTCACAAGATGCTCGCTCCCACGGGCGTCGGCGTGCTCTGGGGCCGCTCAGACCTGCTGAACGCGCTCCCGCCGTTCCTCGGCGGCGGCTCGATGATCGAGGTCGTCCGGATGGAGGGCTCGACCTTCGCGAAGGCGCCGGAGCGCTTCGAGGCCGGCACCCCGGTCGTGAGCCAGGCGGTCGCGCTCGCCGCCGCCTGCGACTACCTGAGCGGCCTGGGGCTCGACGCGGTGAAGGCGCACGAGACGGTCCTCACCGGGCGGCTGCTGACCGGGTTGCGCGAGATCCCGGGCGTGCGGGTCATCGGGCCTGACACCACCGAGCAGCGTGGGAGCGCCGTGTCGTTCGTCGTGGACGGGGTGCACCCGCACGACGTCGGGCAGTCCCTGGACGAGCTCGGGATCGCCGTCCGGGTCGGCCACCACTGCGCAGCCCCGGTGTGCCGCCGGTTCGGCGTGCCCGCGACGGCCCGCGCCTCGACGTACGTCTACAACACCGAGGCCGACATCGACGCGCTGCTCGAGGGGATCCAGCAGGTGCGGCGGTTCTGGGGCGCGGCATGACCGAGTCGCTGTACCAGGAGATCATCCTCGACCACTACCGCAACCCCCACCATCGCGGGCTACGAGACCCGTACGACATCGAGGTGCACCACGTGAACCCGACCTGCGGCGATGAGGTCACGCTGCGGGTGACGGTCGCGGACGGCGTCGTCACCGATGTCTCGTACGACGGGCAGGGCTGCTCCATCAGCCAGGCGTCCACCTCGGTGATGACCGACCTGGTCATCGGCCAGAAGGTCGACGACGCGCTGGCCAAGCACGAGGCGTTCCTGGAGCTCATGCAGAGCAAGGGGACGATCGAGCCGGACGAGGACGTCCTCGAGGACGGCATCGCCTTCGCGGGCGTGTCGAAGTACCCGGCGCGCGTGAAGTGCGCGCTGCTGGGCTGGATGGCGTGGAAGGACGCCACGGCACAGGCCGTGGCAGGAGGGAAAGCGTGATGAGCGAGCCCACCGAGACCCCCGTCCAGGAGCGGGCCAAGCCGTCGGAGGACGACGTCCTCGAGGCCATGAAGGACGTCGTCGACCCCGAGCTCGGCATCAACGTCGTCGACCTCGGTCTGGTCTACGGCTTGCAGGTGCACGATGACAGCACCGTCACGCTCGACATGACCCTGACCTCTGCGGCCTGCCCGCTGACCGACGTCATCGAGGACCAGACCCGCAATGCCCTCGGCCCGTGGGTCGACGACGTGCGCATCAACTGGGTCTGGATGCCGCCGTGGGGCCCGGACAAGATCAGTGACGACGGTCGAGAGCAGCTGCGGGCCCTCGGCTTCAACGTCTGATCCCTGAGGCGCGGCTCCGGACGCGGGGCCGTGCTGACTCGTGCCGCGACACGCCGGCGTGTCGTCGGCCCGATCCAGCGGGAGTGCCCGGAGACGGGCCGGCTGGCAGGTAGACTCCTCAACGTGACGAGGGACTGAGAGACGCGCGCCGTTGTCGCCTGTCCGTGTCGTCCCTGAAGGAATCCCGTGATCACCGTCTCCGACGTGGAGCTGCGCGCTGGTGCGCGAGCGCTCCTCACCGGCGTCTCCTTCCGCGTCCAGCCCGGCGACCGCATTGGACTGGTCGGCCGCAACGGCGCGGGCAAGACGACGCTGACCAAGACTCTCGCCGGCGAGACCCTCCCGGCCGCAGGCACGATCAGCCGCAGCGGCGAGGTCGGCTACCTGCCCCAGGACCCACGCACCGGCGACCTCGACACCGTCGCGCGCGACCGGGTGCTGAGCGCCCGCGGCCTGGACGAGCTCGCCCGCACGATGGCCAAGCTCCAGGTCGAGATGGCGGAGAGGCCCGACGACCCCGACCTGCTCGCGCGCTACGGCCGGCTGGAGGAGCGCTTCGTGGCGCTCGACGGCTACGGCGCCGAGGCCGAGGCGGCGCGGATCTGCAGCAACCTGGGCCTGCCCACCAGGGTGCTCGAGCAGCCGCTCGGCACGCTCTCCGGCGGCCAGCGCCGACGGGTCGAGCTGGCCCGCATCCTGTTCAGCAACGCCACCACGCTGCTACTCGACGAGCCGACCAACCACCTCGACGCCGACTCGATCGTCTGGCTGCGCGACTTCCTGAAGAAGCACCAGGGCGGCCTCGTCGTCATCAGCCACGACGTCGAGCTGCTCGACGCCGTGGTGAACAAGGTCTTCCACCTCGACGCCAACCGCGCCGAGCTCGACCAGTACAACGTGGGCTGGAAGACCTACCTCCAGCAGCGCGAGACGGACGAGAAGCGCCGCAAGCGCGAGCGGGCGAACGCTGAGAAGCAGGCCGGTGCCCTGCTCAGCCAGGCTGATCGGATGCGGGCCAAGGCCACCAAGGCCAAGGCCGCCCAGAGCATGGCCAAGCGCGCCGAGCGGCTCCTCGCCGGCACCGAGGGCGCCCGCCAGCAGGACCGGGTGGCCAAGCTCCGCTTCCCCGAACCCGCGCCCTGCGGCAAGACGCCGCTGATGGCGAAGGAGCTCTCCAAGTCCTACGGCTCGCTGGAGATCTTCACCGACGTCGACCTCGCGATCGACCGGGGTGCTCGCGTCGTGGTGCTCGGGCTCAACGGCGCCGGCAAGACCACCCTGCTGCGGCTGCTGTCCGGCACCGAGCTGCCCGACACCGGCGAGGTGCTGCCTGGGCACGGGTTGCGGCTCGGCTACTACGCGCAGGAGCACGACACGCTCGACACCGACCGCACTGTGCTCGAGAACATGCGCTCCGCCTGCCCGGACTTGCCCGAGCCGGAGGCCCGGAAGGTGCTCGGCAGTTTCCTGTTCAGCGGCGACGTGGTGCACCAGCAGGCGGGCACGCTCTCCGGCGGTGAGAAGACCCGGCTTGCTCTGGCAACCCTGGTCGTGAGCGGCGCGAACGTGCTGCTGCTCGACGAGCCGACCAACAACCTCGACCCCGCGAGCCGTGACGAGATCCTGGCGGCGCTGTCGTCGTACACGGGTGCGGTGGTGCTCGTCACGCACGACGAGGGTGCGGTGCAGGCGCTGCAGCCGGAGAAGGTCCTGCTGCTGCCTGACGGCGTCGAGGACCAGTGGTCAGACGACCTGGTGGACCTCATCGCGCTGGCCTGACGCAGGTACGGCGACGAGTCCCCGCAAGGCAGGCGACAGCCCCACGGCAAGCGCCACGGCCAGCGACACAAGGCTGGCCGCGACGGCCGTGGGCTGCAGGCCGATGAGGTCGGCCAGCGGCCCCATCACGGCGTACCCGACCGGCATCAGCGCCACCGACACGAGGTGGTCGAAGGAGCTGACCCGTGACTGGGCGTGGGAGGGGATCCGCTGCTGCAGCGCGGTCTCCCACACCGTGAAGCACAGCGCGACACCCACGCCGGTGACGGCCTCCAGGAGGGCGACGGTCGCCGTGGGGAGCGCGGACGTGACCACCACCGCCTGGGTGGAGGCGACCGCCAGCGCTGCGCCGATGAGCAGGCCCGGGCGCGTGGGGCGCCAGTGCAGCGCGACCAGTGTCCCGACGACGGCGCCGGCGCCGAAGCCGGAGGAGATCAGGCCCCACGCCGACGACCCGCCGCGGTGGTCCTCGGCGTACTGGGGTCCCAGCACGAACAGCGCCGGCAGCACCAGGGCGTGGTACGCCGAGAACGCGACGAGGGTCGACCAGACCCAGGTGCGCCGACGCACGTGCCGCCAGCCGCCCGCGAGGTCGGCGCGGAAGGAGTGGCCGCCGACGCGGGGAACGGGCCTGGGGCGGAGGAAGAGCAGCGACACGGCGCTGACCACGAAGGTTCCTGCGTCCAGCGCCAGCGTGGCGCCGGGGCCGAGCACCGCCACGAGAAGGCCGGCGGTGGCGGGCCCGACGACCATGCTCACGTTCAGGCTCAGGGAGAGCAGCGCGTTCGCGGGCTGCTCCTCGCCCGGCTCCACCACCTGCGGCACCATCCCAAGTGCTGCAGGGCGGAAGAAGGCCTCGGCCGCGCCGTACAGCAGCTGGAGCACCGCCAGCGTCCCGACCGTCGCCTGGTCGCTGAGCAGCAGCGCGGCCGCGACGCCCTGCACGAGGGCGCGCACCACGTCCGACGTGAGCATCGTGAGCCGGCGGGGGAGCCGGTCTGAGACCACGCCGCCGACCAGGACGAACAGGCCGAAGGCGACGGCGTTCGCGCCCAGCACCAGGCCCACGTCGGCCGGACCGGAGCCGGGCAGGCTGAGGACCGCGAAGGGCGCCGCCACGAGCACCACCCGGTCACCCAGCGCGGAGACCGCCTGGCCGGCGAACAGCAGCGCGAAGTCCCGGTGGCGCAGGACGGCCAGCCGGCCGGCGCGGGTGACCGGTGCCGGGTCGTCGGTGACGGACGAGGTCATGGTGGAGCGACTCTCCCAGCGTGTCGCGGGCGGGTCACCTCAGTTTCGGGACCCGGGGGTGGTCTTGCCGGAGCCGGTGGGCGATCATGGGTGGACCCAGCACCAGGAAGCGACCAGGAAGGCGTGACGACGTGGTAGAGCTCACCAAGGGCAAGCGGGTCACGGGCGGAGACCGCACCTCGCTGTCGGACCAGCTGAGGAAGAAGTACGAGGGCGGCGCCAGCATCCGGGCCCTGGCTGAGGAGACGGGACGTTCGTACGGCTTCGTCCACCGCATCCTCACGGAGTCAGGCGCCACGCTGCGCGGCCGCGGCGGTGCGACCCGGAAGAAGAAGGCCTGAGCGCGCTCGGCTTCTTCCAGCACGGCGAGGTCGCGCGCGTCGTCCTGCGACGGCCCGAGAAGCGCAACGCTCAGGACCCCCAGCTGTGGGGTGAGCTGGCGGCCCTCGGCCGCCAGGTCACCGGCGAGGTGCGGGTCGTGGTGGTGTCGGGCGAGGGCCCCTCGTTCAGCGCCGGGCTCGACCGCGACCAGGTGGGGCTGCTCGAGGAGCTCGGTCGCGACCCGCAGGCCGAGCAGAGGATCGCCGGCTTCCAGGAGGCCTTCACCTGGCTGTCCCGGCCCGATCTGATCAGCGTCGCCGCCGTCCAGGGCCACGCCATCGGCGCCGGTTTCCAGCTGGCCCTGGCGTGCGACCTGCGGGTGGCGGCCGAGGGGACCGTCTTCGCGATGCGCGAGATCGCCTTCGGGATCGTGCCGGACCTCACGGGCACGCACCCTCTCGTGGCCGCGGTGGGGCTGCCCAGGGCGCTGGAGTGGTGCCTGACCGGTCGGGCGGTGGACGCACGGGAGGCGCACGCGGCCGGGCTGGTGAACGCCGTCGTACCTGCGGAGGGGCTCGAAGCGGCGGTGGACGAGCTGGTCGCGGCAATCCTGGCTGCGTCGCGCGAGGCTGTCGTCGAGACGAAGGCGCTGCTGCAGGGGGCCGCCCGCCGGACACCGGAACAGCAGTGGAAGGCTGAGGCGCAGGCGCAGGCGAGGGTCCTGCACTCCCACGTCGAGGAAGCGCAGGGGACCTAGTGGACCTCGCACTGAGCAGCGAGCAGGAGGCGGTCCGCACGGCGGTGCGGACCTGGGTCGACGACGTGGTCGTGCCGAAGGCCCTCCAGAACGACCGCGAGGAGCGCTTCCCGCAGGAGGCGCTGGACGGCCTGCGGCAGACCGGTTTCATCGGCTTGTCGATCCCCGAGCAGTACGGCGGGGGCGGCGGCGACCCGTTGTCGTACGTGCTCTTCATCGAGGAGCTGGGGCGCGGCGACGCGAACGTCCGCTCGATCGTCAGCGTCCACCTGGGCCTGGTCGCCGGGTCGATCGAGCGCTGGGGCACCGAGGAGCAGAAGCAGGCGTGGCTGCCGCGGATGGCCACCGGCGAGGTGCTCGGGTGCTTCGGGCTCACGGAGCCGGACTACGGCTCCAACCCAGCGGACCTGCAGGCGACGGCGGTGAAGCAGCCGGACGGCTCCTACGTGCTGAACGGCACCAAGATCTTCATCACGAACGGCACGATCGCGGGCGTCGCGCTCGTGATGGCACGAACCGGTGGACCGGGGGCGAAGGGGGTCTCGGCGTTCCTCGTCCCCACCGACACGCCGGGCTTCAGCGCCACGAAGATCAAGGGAAAGCTCGGGCTGCGGTCGTGCGACACCGCCGAGCTGGTCCTCTCCGACGTCAGGGTGCCCGCCACGGGCCTCGTGGGCGGTGTGGAGGGCCAGGGCATCCGGGTGGCCCTCACGGCACTCAACGACGGGCGGATGTCCCTGGGCGCCTCGTGCACGGGGCTGGCTCAGGCGGCGCTGGACTCGATGGTCGCCTACACCAAGGAGCGTGTGCAGTTCGGCAAGGCGATCGCCGGGCACCAGCTGGTGCAGGAGCTCGTCGCCGACACCGCCGTGGAGGTCGACTGCGCCCGGCTGCTGACCTGGCAGGTGGCAGACCTCAAGGCCAGGGGCGAGGACTACTCGCTGGCCGCCTCGAAGGCGAAGTACTACGCCTCGGAGGCCTCGGTCCGGGCGGCGAACGCCTGCGTGCAGGCGCACGGCGGCTACGGCTACATCGACGAGTACCCCGCCGGGAAGTACCTGCGCGACGCCCGTGTTACGACGTTGTACGAAGGGACCAGCCAGATCCAGAAGCTCATCATCGGGAGAGCGCTCACCGGGATCAGCGCCTTCTAGCTCACGGCAGGAGGTGCGGTGACCAGCCCGATGGGACACGGCGGTCCCATGATGATGATGCGCTCGTTCTCGCGCGACCCCTCGGTGGTGGGCAAGAAGCTCGCCCCGGGCACAGTGCGGCGAATCGGGCGCTTTGCCGCGCCGTACAAGCGCGAGCTCACAGTCTTCCTGGCGATCATCGTTGTGGACGCGCTCATCGCTGTCGCGAACCCGCTGATCTTCAAGCGGATCATCGACGTCGGGATCGGGAAGAACCCACCTGCCACTGGGTCGACGAGCGTCGTCCTCGCGATGGCCATGCTGCTCGTGGGGCTCGCGCTGTTCGACGCAGTCCTGGCTCTCGCGATGCGGTGGTACTCCGCCCGTATCGGCGAGGGCTTGATCTACGACATGCGCTCGCAGGTCTACGCGCACGTGCAGCGGCAGCCGCTCGCGTTCTTCACCCGTACGCAAACCGGCGCCCTGATCACGCGGCTCAACAACGACGTCCTCGGAGCCCAGCAGGCCTTCACGGGCACGCTGTCGAACGTCGTCAGCAACGTGATCGGCGTCGTCACGGTGCTGATCGCCATGCTGATCCTCTCGTGGCAGATCACGCTGCTGTCGCTGGTGCTGCTGCCCGTCTTCGTGATCCCGGCAAGGCTGCTCGGCACCAAGCTGCAGGAGCTGACGCGGGAGAGCTACGGGCTCAACGCGCAGATGAACAACACGATGACCGAGCGCTTCAACGTCGCCGGGGCGCTGCTCGTCAAGCTGTTCGGCCGGCCTGAGGCCGAGGACGAGGCGTTCCGTGAGAAGGCCGGCCGGGTCCGTGACATCGGGGTCGTCTCGGCGATGTACGGCCGCGTCTTCTTCGTGTCGCTCACGCTGGTCGCCTCCCTGGCGACCGCACTGGTGTACGGCGTCGGCGGCACCCTCGCGGCCCAGGCCTCTCTCAGCGTGGGCACGCTCATCGCGCTGGCGTCCTACCTCACCCGCCTCTACGGCCCCCTGACCTCCCTGTCGAACGTGCGGATCGACGTCATGACCGCCCTGGTGTCGTTCGAGCGCGTCTTCGAGGTGCTCGACCTCAAGCCGATGGTCGCGGAGAAGCCGGACGCGGTCTCCCTCCACCGCGGCCCGACGTCGGTCGAGCTCAGGCACGTGTCGTTCCGCTACCCCTCGGCGGAAGAGGTCTCGCTGGCCTCGCTCGAGTCGGTCGCGATCCTGGACTCGACCGTGCCCAAGCAGGTGCTGTTCGACGTGTCGCTGCGCGCCGAGCCGGGTCAGCTCGTGGCCCTCGTGGGTCCGAGTGGAGCCGGCAAGACCACGATCACGCAGCTGGTGACGCGCATGTATGACGTGCAGGAGGGCGCCGTTCTCGTCGGGGACCTCGACGTCCGCGAGGTCACTCTCGACTCGCTGCGCAGCACGATCGGTGTGGTGACGCAGGACGCGCACCTGTTCCACGACACCATCCGCGCGAACCTGCTCTACGCGCGGCCCGAGGCCACCGACGAACAGCTCTGGGACGCCCTCGAGGGGGCGCAGGTCGCCGACCTGGTGCGGACCTTGGACGACGGCCTGGACACCGTCGTCGGTGACCGTGGCTACCGGCTCTCCGGCGGCGAGAAGCAGCGCATCGCGATCGCACGCGTGCTGCTCAAGGGTCCCTCGGTCGTTGTGCTCGACGAGGCGACGGCCCACCTCGACTCGGAGTCGGAGGCCGCGGTGCAGCGCGCGCTGGACTCGGCCCTCGAAGGCCGCACGTCGTTGGTGATCGCGCACCGGCTGTCCACCGTCCGGCACGCGGACCTGATCCTCGTCATCGACGACGGACGGGTCGTGGAGCGTGGCCGGCACGAGGAGCTGCTTGCTGCTGGGGGCCTGTACGCGGAGCTCTACCGGACGCAGTTCGCGGCGCCTGCCAGCCCGGCCCTGGAGGAGCTGACCACGGGCGTGGAGTAGGGGGCGCGTCCTCGCGCCGCGTTTCCGGCAGTCGTCCAACCCCGGCCTTTCGCGCCGAGGTCCATCGGGTGGCTTCTCGCAGCTCTCCTTGTTTTGCAGGCACTTCGTCCACACCTCCCGTTGCGGGCGTCGGTGCGTTCGGGTAGGTTGTTCTTCGAACACACGAGCGAGCCCAAGGGAGGTGCGCATGGCCCTGCTGAGCGATGCGGACCTCATGCCGTGGTGGGTTCGCGAGGGCTTCGAGACGCCCCCGTGGCAGTCCGACGACCCGGCGCCGGAGATCCCGTGCTGGTTGCTCGACCTGCCGGTGGCCGACCAGGAGCCCGGGTGCGACTGCGGCTGCACGCACAACCCTGGGCCGGTCGCAACTGAGGAGCCGGTGCGCTGGGCGGTGCCCGGGGTCTGGCCGGACGAGCCGGCCGAGGACCGACCCGCGGTCGGGGTCCTGGTCGCCCAGCTGCAGGATGCTGTCGGACGGCTGGAGCGCCTGGAACCGGGCACCCTGCCGGGCGGCCGGGCGCTTGCCGAGGCGGAGGCCATCCTGGACCTGCAACGCCGGTTGCGGGTGGTGCAGCTGGCCCGCGGAGAGGACGTGCGGGCGCGCAAGCTGTTCGAGCAGGCCGGGTTCCGCAGCTGCAAGGCCTGGTACCGCACGGTCGCGCCGGACGCCCCCACGAGCGACCCGGCCCTGGCCCGGAAGCTGCCCCGCTGGGCGCACCTGCAGGCTGCGGTCCAAGCCGGCACGGTGTCGTTGGCGGGCGCGGACAAGGTCAGCTCGACGATGCGCAAGGTGACGCCGTACCTGGACAGCCAGGACGGCCTGATCGACGGCCGGCCGGGCGAGGAGGTCGTCACCGCGGTCGTGGGGAATGTGATCGACCTGGTGTGCAGGGACCGGTTCGGGCTGGAGCCCGATCCCGGCGTGGACCCGGCCCGTGCGGCGTTGCTCGCCCAGTTGGAGACCGACGTCGCCCGGATCCAGGACGGTGGCGGGGCGCAGCAGGACCGGGTGGAGCAGGCGATGGTGCTGCTCGCCCGCTACGTGCACCCCAGTCGGCTCGCAGGCCCGTTGGAGCAGCTCGAGCTGTCTCTCGTCCCGTCGGTGCTCGAGGAGCGGGAGAAGACCGCGCAGGACAAGCGCGACCTGGCCCTGACGCCCCGCCCGGACGGAATGTGGGACGTCAGGGGCACCTTGACGCCGGAGGTCGGCGAGCTGCTGGTCACCGCGCTCGCCGCGGAGGCGCGCCGGGACCCGGCCAACCCCCTCGACACCGCCGCCCGGGCGCAGGGCCGGGCCGACCAGGCGGCAGCCGCGGGCGGCGACGGCTGGGCCGACGCGGCCGCACCTGACCGGTGGGAGCACAACCCCGACCTGCTGAGCGCCGACGGTGACCGGCTGGTGCCGCGGTCGCGGAGCAAGCGTTTGCACGACGCGCTCGGCCGGCTCCTCACCCGCTACCTCGAAGGCGGCCTCGGGGGGCTGCACGGCAAGGTCCCGGTCCAGGTGAGCGCCATCATCAGCGAGCGCACCATCCATGGCGCCCCAGGCGCACCACCTGCTCGCGGCGGCAGCGGCCGGCCCTTGGCTCGTAGCCTGCTCCGACGCTGGTGGTGCGACGCGCACGTCACCACCTTGCTGATGAGCCGTGGCTGGACCCCGGTCGGCATCGTCCACACCGGCCGCACCGTCACGGGCACCGAGCTCAAGGCCGTCCGCGTCCAGCACGACAACCGCTGCCCCGGGATCGACTGCTGCCCGAGCGAACCTGACCCGCTGGTGCCCCTCATCCCACATCACGTGCGACAGCACGCCGTCCACGGCACTACCAGCGTCAGCGAGACCCTGCTCGTCTGCGATCGCCTCCACGCCGACATCCACACCGGCAAGCGCACCATCCGGCTACGCGACGGCCGCCTCATCACCGAAGAAGGCTGGCTCGTCGAGCACGGCTGAGAAGTGGCGTTCTTCGTCACAACATGCGCTAGACAGGTCGCCGTGTCCTACGCACTCTCACGGCCTGCCATGGCTCCCACGGGGCGGTACTACGAGATCGCGGCCTCGCCCCGTGGTGACTTGTTGATCTGGCAGTCGGAGACGGGGATCGCTTCTTGGGTGACAGCCTGGATCGGCGTCCTGGGCATCGTGTCCTTCTTCGTGAACCTGATTGTGTACAAGCGTCAGTGGCGCGTGGTGGTTCGGGAGTCCCACGCAAGCCGATCGGGCAATCCGGCGTCGAATGTGCTGTTGAGCCGGGACGTGCCCAAGAAGCGGGCCGAGGCC
>JBKOVB010000138.1:0-8590 GCA_046723735.1 Actinomycetota bacterium
CGGCTGGACCGTGCCGACCTCGTGCGACGCGGCGATGAGGCAGGACAGCGCGGCGCCGGGCGCGAGCGCGGCGTCGAAGGCGTCCGGGTCCACCCGGCCCAGCCGGTCGACGGGTACGGCGACCGGCTCGAGCTCCGCCGCGGCGTGCAGGACGGCCGAGTGCTCCACCGCGCTGTGCACCACGCGGCGCCCCGATCGGGCCCGGGCGGCCGCGAGGCCCCGCACCCCGTCGTACACGGCGGTGGTGCCGTTGGCCGTGAACGTGACCTCGTCGGGCCGGACGCCGAGACTCGCTGCGACCGAGGCGCGGGCGCCGTCCAGCAGCAGCCGTGCGCGGCGGGCGCTCGAGTAGAGCCGCCCGGGGTCGGCCCAGCCGTCGTCGACCGCGGCCAGGAACGCGGCTCGCGCCGCCGGGTGAAGGGGCAGCCCGGAGGCACTGTCGAGGTTGACCCTCGCAGCAGCCGCGTCCCCGGTCCCGTCTCCCACGGTTCGACGCTAGGACACGGGCCGCCCGAGGGGCACCCTGTGAGGGGTGGGTGACGGGCCCTGCGATAGCCTCGCCAACGCGCTCACCGCTGGTCGTGAGCCTGTGCGACAGAAGGGTCCGACAGGGTGCGAACCACCTCCAGGTCTGCCGGCCGGCTGGTGCTGGCGGCGGCCGCGACGGTGCTGCTTACGAGCGGTTGCACTGCGCGCGAGGCGTACGAGAAGAGCTTCTACTTCGGCTTCCCGCACCCGGAGACGAGCCAGGGCAAGGTCATCTACGACCTCTGGCTCGGGTCCGCGGCGGCCGGCGCCGCGGTCGGCGTCTTCATGTGGGCCCTGATCGGCTACGCAATCGTCCGGTTCCGCAAGCGGGACGAGGAGCTGCCCGCGCAGGTGCGCTACAACCTGCCGATCGAGGTGCTCTACACCGTCCTGCCGTTCGTGATCATCGCGGTGCTCTTCTACTACACCGCCGTCGGCGAGAACAAGGTCAACGAGCTCAAGCCCAACCCGGACGTCACCATCGGCGTGGTGGGCTTCCAGTGGAACTGGCAGTTCAACTACGTCGACGACAAGGTGCAGACCACCGGCGACCCGAACCACCCGGCCACGCTGGTCATCCCGGTCAACAAGCGGATCCGCCTCGAGGAGAGCTCCCCGGACGTCATCCACTCGTTCTGGGTGCCGGACTTCCTCTTCAAGCGGGACGTCATCCCGGGCAGGCTCAACACCTTCGAGATCACGCCCACGCGCATCGGCACCTACACCGGCCGCTGCGCCGAGTACTGCGGCGAGAAGCACGACCGGATGAACTTCAGCGTCAAGGTCGTGTCGCAGGAGGAGTACGACGCGTACATCGCCGTCCTGAAGGCGAACCCCAACGCCGCACTGAACGAGCTGAGCTCGGCGATCCCCACCAAGGAAAACTGACGTGAGCATCCTCACCAACCCCGCCCCCCCGGTCGCCGACCGCCGGGTGATGCCAGGTCCGGGTTCGAAGATCGCCAAGGTCCTGACGACCACCGACCACAAGGTGATCGGCTGGCTCTACCTCGGCACGGCCTTCACGCTGTTCCTCTTCGCCGGCCTGATGGCCGAGATCATGCGCGCCGAGCTCGCTCGCCCGGGGCTGCAGTTCGTGTCGAACGAGCAGTTCAACCAGCTGTTCACCATGCACGGCTCGGTCATGATGCTGCTGGTGGCGCCGGCCCTGGCCTTCGGCTTCACCAACTTCATCATGCCGCTGCAGATCGGCGCGCCGGACATGAGCTTCCCGCGCCTGAACGCCTTCTCGTACTGGCTCTACCTGTTCGGCTCGATCATGGTCGTGTCCGGCTTCCTGACGCCGGACGGCGCTGCCTCCTTCGGCTGGTTCGCCTACGCGCCGCTGAACGACGCGATCCACACCCCGCAGGTGGGGGCCGACCTCTGGATCGTCGGCATGATCGTCGCGGGTCTCGGCACCATCCTGGCGGCCGTCAACTTCATCGCCACGATCCTCACGCTGCGCGCGCCCGGCATGACGATGTTCCGGATGCCGATCTTCACCTGGAACATGCTCGTCACGTCGATCCTCGTGCTGATGTCGTTCCCGGTGCTCGCCGCCGCGCTCGCGGCGCTCGAGGCTGATCGGCGGCTCGGGGCGCACGTCTACGACACCAGTACCGGCGGCGCGATCCTGTGGCAGCACCTGTTCTGGTTCCTCGGCCACCCTGAGGTCTACATCGTCGCGCTGCCCTTCTTCGGCGTGGTCACCGAGGTCATCCCTGTCTTCAGCCGCAAGCCGCTGTTCGGCTACAAGGGCATGGTGTTCGCGACGCTCGGCATCGCGGCGCTGTCGATGACGGTGTGGGCGCACCACATGTTCGTCACCGGCGCGGTGCTGCTGCCCTTCTTCGCCTTCCTGACCTTCCTCATCGCCGTGCCGACCGGTGTGAAGTTCTTCAACTGGGTCGGCACGATGTGGCGCGGGTCGATCTCGTTCGAGACGCCGATGCTGTTCTGCCTCGGCTTCCTGGTGACGTTCCTCCTGGGCGGCATCACCGGTGTCATGCTCGCCGCCCCGCCGATCGACTTCCACGTCTCGGACACGTACTTTGTCGTCGCGCACTTCCACTACGTGGTCTTCGGTACGGCGATCTTCGGCTTCTTCGCCGGCTTCTACTTCTGGTTCCCGAAGATGACCGGCCGGATGATGAACGACCGCCTCGGCAAGGTGCACTTCTGGACGCTGTTCATCGGCTTCCACCTCACCTTCCTCGTCCAGCACTGGCTCGGCGACGAGGGCATGCCGCGCCGGGTCGCCGACTACAAGGCCAGCGACGGCTTCACGACGCTGAACACGATCTCCTCGATCGGTGCGCTCGCGCTCGGCCTGTCGACGCTGCCGTTCATCTACAACGCCTTCACGAGCTACCTGCGGGGCGAGCGCGCCCTCGTCGATGACCCCTGGGGCCACTCGAACTCGCTGGAGTGGGCGACGTCCTGCCCGCCGCCGCGGCACAACTTCATCACCATGCCGCGCATCCGGTCGGAGCGTCCTGCCTTCGACCTGCACCACCCGCATGCCGCGGCGGCCTACGCGCCGGCGGTCGCCACGACGAGCGCTCCGGAGGTGACCCAGTGAGGATCGAGGGCCTGATCTTCGCCATGCTGGCCGTCTTCCTGCTGGTGGTGAGCGGCGTCTACTGGCTGGTGTCGCGCGACCCCACGGGCTTCACCTGCATCCTGCTGGCCGGTGGGCTCGGCTTGATGATCGGCTACTACCTGCTCTTCACGGCGCGTCGCATCGACGAGCGGCCGGAGGACCGTGAGGACGCCGAGATCGCCGAGGGTGCAGGGGAGATCGGCTTCTTCGCGCCGCACTCGTGGTGGCCGATGTTCCTCGCGTTCAGCGCCGCCCTCACCGCGTCCGGGCTGGTCTTCGGCTTGTTCCTCAGCCTGATCGGCGTCTTCCTCCTGCTGGTCTCCCTGTCCGGCCTGCTCTTCGAGTACTACGTCGGCATCAACCGCACGCAGGCCTACACCTTGTCGACCGTCGACGCCATGGGTGAGCAGCCCACGGGGCGGGGCAAGTTCCTGGGCGAGAAGCACTAGCACCAGCCACGAGGCGGCCGATCCCTGCGGGGCCGGCCGCTTCGTCGTACCGCCGCTCGAGTGCGGGCTCTGGGTCCGGACGACGCGGTGCCGGGCTGATCCAATGGGAGTCCTGGACCACCTCCTGATGGTTGCCAGCTCCCACGATCACGTGCAGCGGCTCGCTGGAACGAGGCGCTTAGGAGACCGTGACCTTGCCGACCATCCCGGACGACACGTGGAAGGTGCACTCGAAGGCGAAGGTGCCAGCCTTGGGGAAGCGCAGGCTGAAGCTGTCGCCCTGGTTCATCGTGGGCGAGTGCCCCACACCCGGCACCGTGAAGTTGTGGGCGACGTCGGGGTCCGAGACCGTCACGCGCACGGTGTCCCCGACCTTGACCTGAAGGTCCGGTTGCGACCAGCGGTTGCCGCGCAGCGCCACCAGCTCGTGGACGCCGGTTGCCGACGTCGTACCAGCCGTGCGGCTGGTGCCACCCTGCGGAGGTGCGGGGGAGGGGTTCGGCGCGCGTGAGCTGTCGGACGAGCCCCCGCAGGCGGTGACGAGCGCGACGAGCAGCAGGGGAAGGACCAGACGCGACCTCATGCGCACACCTTGCCGCTGATCATCCTGGCGGCCAAGGCCGCACGCGACGAAGGCCGGGCCCCGTGATGGGACCCGGCCTTCGTGCCGTGCGGGGGAGGGCTCAGCCCTCCAGCTCCTTCTGCTCGCCTTCCGGCTTCCCACCGCGCGGGCGGAAGAAGCCGCGCGGCTTGGCGGCCAGGGCGGGCTGGTAGCCGTCGCGGTGCGCGTTGTGCGCCGCGAGCTCCTTGCGCTCGGGTGTGGTCTCGAGGAGCACCGCGTACTGGTGCGGCACCGGCACCGTCTCCTCGATGAACTCACCGGAGGGCAGCCGTCGGATGGTGCCCGACTCGATGCCGTGGTGCAGCAGGTTGTCGTCGGCACGCTGGAGCGACAAGCAGATGCGCCGGGTCACCCAGTACATCAACACCGGCAGCACGAAGATCGCCACGCGCAGGGTGTAGGTGATCTGGTTGATCGAGATGTGGAAGATCGAGGCGATGATGTCGTTGCCGCCGGCGATCAGCAGGATCATGTAGAACGTGATCGCCATGACGCCCAGGCCGGTGCGCACGGGCTTGTCGCGCGGCCGGTCGAGGATGTTGTGGTACGCCCTGTCGCCCGTGATCTTGGCCTCGAGGAAGGGGTAGAGGGCGAGCAGCGTGAACACCACTCCCGGCAGGATCTGGGTCGGGAGCATGACGTTCGGGGAGAACGTGTGGCCGAGGGCCCGCAGCTCCCAGTTCGGCATGAGACGGGTCGAGCCGTCGAGGAACCCGATGTACCAGTCCGGCTGGGAGCCGGCGGACACCTGCGACGGGTCGTAAGGGCCGTACAGCCAGATCGGGTTGATCTGCGCCAGGCCGCCCAGCGCGGTGAGGACCGCGAAGACCATCAGGTTGAAACCCAGCATCTTCGTGGCCATGGCCGGGAAGAAGCGGCTGCCGACCACGTTGCTCTCGGTCCGGCCGGGACCGGCGAACTGGGTGTGCTTCTGGTACCAGACGAGCGCCATGTGGGCGCCGATGAGCGCCAGGATGATGCCCGGCACCAGCAGGATGTGGATCGGGTACAGGCGCTCGATGATGTGCCCGCCCGGGTACTCCCCGCCGAACACCAGGAACGACAGCCAGGTGCCCACGACCGGCGTGGACAAGGCGATGGAGTAAGCGATCCGCAGGCCCGTGCCGGACAGCAGGTCGTCAGGCAGCGAGTAACCGGCGAAGCCCTCCACCATGCCGAGCACGAGCAGGCCGACGCCCAGCACCCAGTTCAGCTCGCGAGGCTTGCGGAACGCGCCCGTGAAGAACACGCGGGCCAGGTGCACCAGGATCGCCGCCATGAACAGCAGCGCCGCCCAGTGGTGGATCTGCCGCATGATGAGGCCGCCGCGGACGTCGAACGACAGGTCCAGCGTCGAGGCGTACGCCGCGGTCATGGGGATGCCCTTGAGCGGCGTGTAGCTCCCGTTGTAGACGACCTCCTTGCTGCTGCCCTCGAAGAACAGCGTCAGGTAGGTCCCCGAGAGCAGCAGCATGATGAACGAGTAGAGGGCGACCTCGCCCAGCATGAACGACCAGTGGTCCGGGAAGACCTTGTTCAGGCTGCGGCGCACGAAGTTCGCGGAGCCCAGACGGTCGTCGACCCAGGTGGCCGTGCCGGAGGCGGCCTTCTCAGCGAGGTTCGTCATGTCACTGCACCTTGTCCGGGTAGGAGGGCTTGCGCTCCCAGTAGCTGGGCCCGACGGGCTCCGTGTAGTCGCTGCGCGCGACGAAGTAGCCCTCGTCGTCGATGGTGATGGGCAGCTGCGGGAGCGCCCGGGCGGCGGGGCCGAACAGCACCTTCGCCTCGTCCGCGGCGTCGAAAGTCGACTGGTGGCACGGGCAGAACAGGTGGTGGGTCTGCTGCTCGTAGAGCTTCACCGGGCAGCCGAGGTGCGTGCAGATGATCGAGTAGACGATGTGGCCGTCCACGACCCAGTCCTTGCGGTCGGGCTGCACGTGCAGGTCCTCGGGCTTCATGCGGATGAGCAGGCTCGCCGAGTCGGCCATCCGCCTCCCGCCCGGGATGTCGGGGAAGACGGTCTTGACGCCGCCGACCTCGACGTCGCCCAGCTTGACGGGACGCCCCCGCTCGTCGAGCAGCCGCATCCCCTTGCGCCAGCTGGTCTTCGCCAGCGCGGACTCCTTGTGCTGGAACTTGCCGAGGCTGAACACCAGCGGGAGCGGCAGGATCGCGAGCGCACCGCCGCCCAGAAGCAGGCTGTTCCGCAGCAGGGAGCGACGGGGCAGGCCGGTGTCCTCGAGCCCCTCCTTCAGGATCGCGACCGCGCCTTCCTTGTCCTCGTCGGAGGAAGAGAGCAGGTGGCGCTCCTGGATGGTCTCGTCGTCGACCATCAGGGTCTTGGCCCAGAGGATCGCGCCGGCACCGATGCCCGTGAGGGCCAGGGTGAAGAAGATGCCGAGCAGCGGCGTGTAGAACTCCCAGCCGTCCTCGCCGTACTCGAAGGGCCACCACACGTAGGTGGCGATGAACCCGACAGTGCCGACCACGGACAGCAGGAACAGCGCGGCCACGGCCTGCTCCGCGCGCTTCGCCCGTCGGGGGTCCGAGCGCAGGTCGTCGTGGTAGCTGACGTGCGTGCTGACGGTGGGATCGCCGACGGGGTGCTCCCCGTGGCTCGTCAGGGTCGGCTCCTCGGGCGTCGCCTTGAGGCGGTCCCGGATGGAGTCGCTCATGCTCGTGCTCCGATCCACAGCGTGATGACGATGCAAACGGCGATGCCCACGAGGAAGACCGCGAGACCCTCCGGCACCGGGCCGTAGTGGCCGAGGCGGGCGCCGCCCGGGTCCTTCGACTCGTGCGTGACGTAGCGCACGTAACGGACGATGGCGCGCTTCTCGTCGGGGGTGAGCTGGTTGTCGCTGAAGCGCGGCATGTTCTCAGGGCCGGACTGCATGGCGGAGTAGATGACGCGCGCGTCGGCCGGGGTGAGGGACGGCGCGTACTTCGAGCGCGTCAGCGCACCGCCGACACCCGCGAAGTTGTGGCAGCTCGAGCAGTTGGTGCGGAACAGGTCGCCGCCGAGCGCCAGGTCACCGTCGTCCAGCTTGCCCTTGGGCAGCATGGGGCCGCCGCCGAGCGACTCGACGTAGGCCGCGATCTGGTCGATCTGGGTGCGGTCGTACTTCACGGGCTTGCGCGGGGCCTGCGCGGAGCCGCGCGCGAGCGGCATCCGGCCGGACTCCATCTGGAAGACCACCGCCGAGCCGCCGGTGCCGATAAGGGACGGGCCGCCGGCACCGCCCTGCGCGTTGAGGCCGTGGCAGGTCGAGCAGCCCTGGAGGTAGAGCTGCCGGCCCGCCTCGACCTCGACCGACTGGTTGACGGGGTCCTCGGCCTTCGACTTCGGGGCGGCGACGGCCGTGTAGAGGCCGCCCAGGAGGGCGAGCGCGAGGAGGACGACCGCGTACCCGGAGAGCCGGGAGCGGGTGCTGGTCACGGGCACGTCCCTCACTTGATCAGGTAGATGGTGGCGAACAGGCCCACCCACACGACGTCGACGAAGTGCCAGTAGTAGGACACGACGATGGCGCTGGTGGCCTTCTCAGGGGTGTAGCGGCCGACCATGGACCGCAGCAGGACGAAGATGAACGCCACGAGGCCGCCGATGACGTGCAGCCCGTGGAAGCCGGTGGTCAGGAAGAAGACCGAGCCGTAGCCGTCCGTGTGGATCGTGTTGCCCTGGTGGTACTGGATCCGGTACTCGTTCGCCTGGCCCAGCACGAAGGTCAGGCCCATGAGGAACGTGAGCACGAACCAGCGACGCATGCCGTAGACGTCGCCCTCCTCCGCGCGGAACACGCCCCACTGGCACGTGAACGAGGAGGCCACCAGGATCACGGTGAAGGTGAGCGCGTAGGGGACGTTGAGCTCGACGTGCTCCGGCGGCCAGTTGTCCGCCCCGGTGGCGGACCTGATCGTGAAGTACATCGCGAACAGGCCGGCGAAGAACATCAACTCGGAGGACAGCCAGACGATCGTCCCGACCGACACCATGTTGGGGCGGGTCAGGGCGCCGTGGGCAGGCGTCTCCAGCACGGAAGCAGTAGCCACGCGGGCATTCTGGCAGGACCGGGGTCCCGGGTTCCACGTGGGGGTCCCCGGCGCGCCGCCGCCTAACCTGGCTCCATGAACGCGCTTCCCCCGTTCAGCACGCTGAGTGTGCTCACCGAGGCGCGCCCCCCGCTGCTGCCGAGCGTGGCGCTGCTCGCCACGGGTGTGGTGTACCTCACCGGCGTACGACGGATGCACGCCCGAGGACTCGCCTGGTCGCCCTGGAGGACGGCCGCCTTCCTGCTCGGCGGGCTGGGCTCGATCGCGCTGGCGCTGTGCTCGGGCCTGGCTCGGTACGACACGACCCTGTTCGGCGTGCACATGGTCCAGCAC
>JBKOVB010000089.1:0-5905 GCA_046723735.1 Actinomycetota bacterium
CCCCGGAACGCTGGCTGGACGGGTCGCCCCATCTCGAAGGCCACCAGTTCTTCGGGCACGCAGGATGCTTTCGAGCGTCGGTGCCCGCCGAACAGCAGTACGCGCTTCGCCTCGCACTCGACGAGGCGGAGTGACCGACGGGAAGGGCCGCTCTCATGCGGGTGACCCAGCCGCGAACCCGACGTCGGGTCGACGCCGCGCAGCCCTAGAACCAGGTGTCTTGCATGTCGAGCGTCGTGCGGTCCAGCGAGGCGAGCAGGTCGAGCTGCGGGCCGATGGTGGGCAGTTCCCACGTGAAGAAGTACCGCGCTGCCGCTCGCTTGCCGTCGTAGAAGTCGCCCTCCTTGCCCTCCGCGGCGAGCAGCTGCTCAAGCCACATCCATGCCACGACCACATGCCCGAGCGCCTCGAGGTACACGCTCGCGTTCGCGAGAGCGAGGCCCGGATCGCCGGTGCCCCAGAGCTTCTGCGTCACCTCGACCACCCGTGCGACGGCCGCGTCCAGCGCGGCGGCCTGGTCCGGGTGCGCGGACCGGGCCCGGGCGGTGGTCGCGCCGATCGTCGAGGCGAGCAGCGCCAGCCCGGCGCCGTCCTGCATCGTGACCTTGCGTCCCAGCAGGTCGAGCGCCTGGATCCCGTGGGTTCCCTCGTGGATCGGGTTGAGCCGGTTGTCGCGGTAGAGCTGCTCCACGGCGTACTCGCGGGTGTAGCCGTAGCCGCCGTGCACCTGGATGGCGAGGTCGTTCGCCTTGAGGCACCACTGCGACGGCCACGACTTGGCGATCGGTGTGAGGACGTCGAGAAGCAGGTGCGCCCGGTCCGGGTCGGCGCCGGTGCGCTCCTCGTCGACGAGACGGCCGCAGTAGAGCTCCAGGGCCAGGGCGCCTTCGACGTACGACTTGCTCGCGAGCAGCATCCGTCGTACGTCGGAGTGCTCGACCAGCGGCACCATCGGGCTGCTCGGGTCCTTGGCGGTGACCGGCCGCCCCTGCGGGCGGGCGCGGGCGTAGTCGAGGGCGTGCAGATAGCCGGAGTAGCCCAGCGCGGTGGCGCCCAGGCCGACGCCGATCCTGGCCTCGTTCATCATGTGGAACATCGCGGCGAGGCCCTCGTTCTGCTTGCCCACCAGCCATCCGGTGGCCCCGCCGCGCTCCCCGAAGTTGAGCAGTGTGTTGACCGTGCCGCGGTAGCCCATCTTGTGGTTGAGCCCGGCCAGAGTGACGTCGTTCCGGGTGCCGTTGGGCAGCACCTTGGGCACGAGGAAGAGCGAGATCCCTTTTGCCCCAGGCGGAGAGCCGGGGACCTTCGCGAGGACCAGGTGGACGATGTTCTCGCTAAGGTCGTGCTCGCCACCGCTGATCCACATCTTGTTGCCGAACAGTCGGTAGCTGCCGTCCGGCTGCGGCTCGGCGCGGGTCGTGATGTCCGCCAGCGAGGACCCAGCCTGGGGCTCGGACAGGCACATGGTCCCGAAGTACCGGCCCTCGATCATCGGCTTGACGTAGGTCTCGACCTGCTCCGGTGAGCCGTGCGCGAGCAGCAGGTTGGCGTTGGCGACGGTCAGGAACGGGTACGCCGAGGTGCCGACGTTCGCGGCCTGGAACCACGCCATCACGGCCTGGGTCACCGTCACCGGCAGCTGCATGCCGCCGACCTCGACCGGCATCCCGGCGCCCGTGAAGCCCGCCTCGGCGTAGACCCGCAGCGCCTTCGCGACCTCCTCGTGCAGGTGCACGCGGGTGCCGTCGAAGGTCGGCTCCTCCTCGTCGTTGCGCCGGTTGTGCGGCGCGAAGTCCCGGGTGGCCACGGTCTCCGCGAGGTCCAGCACCGCGTCGAAGGTCTCGCGGGAGTGCTCCTTGTACTGCTCGCGGCTGGTCAGGGTCGTCACGTCGAGCCACTCGTAGAGCAGGAAGTCCAGGTCACGGCGGGAGAGCAGCAGTGAGGCCATGCCCGGAGACTAGAACGCGATTCGGCGCGTCGACCCTGCCGCCCGAGCGCTACGAGTCGTCAGCACGTGGGCTCGTCCCGCTGAGCCTCTGACAACTGCCCCTGCCGCGGGCGACTGGCGCGATAACTAGAACTCGTTCTAGTGTGCGGGGCAGGCCATCACCAAGGAGCACGCCCATGCGCACCCCTCTCTGCGACGAGCTCGGCATCGAGTTCCCCATCTTCGCCTTCACCCACTGCCGCGACGTCGTGGTCGCGGTCAGCAAGGCGGGCGGGTTCGGCGTCCTGGGTGCGGTGGGCTTCACCCCTGAGCAGCTCGAGATCGAGCTCGCCTGGATCGACGAGCACATCGGCGACCGGCCCTACGGCGTCGACATCGTGATCCCCAACAAGTACGAGGGGATGGACTCGAACCTGTCCGGCGACGAGCTCGCCGACATGCTCAAGAAGATGGTCCCGCAGCAGCACCTCGACTTCGCCAAGAAGATCCTTTCCGACCACGGCGTGCCGGTGGAGCACAGCGACGAGGACTCCCTGCGGCTGCTGGGCTGGACCGAGGCGACCGCGACGCCGCAGGTCGAGATCGCCCTGCGTCACCCGAAGATGAGGCTCATCGCGAACGCCCTGGGCACGCCACCGAAGGACATGATCGACCACATCCACGCGGAGGGCCGCAAGGTCGCGGCGCTGTGCGGCTCGCCGTACCAGGCCAAGAAGCACGCCGACGCGGGCGTGGACATCATCATCGCCCAGGGCGGTGAGGGCGGCGGCCACTGCGGCGACGTCGGCTCCATCGTGCTGTGGCCCCAGGTCGTCAAGGAGGTCGCGCCCGTCCCTGTGCTGGCGGCCGGCGGCATCGGTAGCGGCCAGCAGATCGCGGCGGCGCTCGCGCTCGGCTGCCAGGGCGCCTGGTCGGGCTCGCAGTGGCTGATGGTCGAGGAGGCGGAGAACACGGCCGTGCAGCAGCAGGCCTACATCGACGCCAGCAGCCGCGACACGGTGCGCAGCCGGTCCTTCACGGGCAAGCCCTGCCGGATGCTGAAGAACGACTGGACCAAGGCCTGGGAGACCGCGGGCAACCCGGAGCCCCTGGGCATGCCGCTGCAGTACATGGTCTCCGGGATGGCCGTCGCGGCCACGCACCGCTACCCGGACGAGACGGTCGACGTCGCGTTCAACCCGGTGGGCCAGGTCGTCGGGCAGTTCAAGAAGGTCGAGAAGACCGCGGCCGTCGTGGAGCGCTGGGTCCAGGAGTACATCGAGGCGACGGGCACGCTCAACGCGCTCAACGCCGCAGCCGGGGTCTGACCTGGAGGGGCGTCCGGCATGGCATGGTGTCGCCCGTGCTGGACGTCCTCGCGCTGCTGATGCTGATCCTGCTGCCGATCGCCCTTGGCAGCCTCGTCGTCCTCGCGGTGGGGCGTCGACGTCGTCGGCGGCCGCTCCCACGGCTTGCCGACGTGGGCAGCACGGCGACCGGCGTGCTCGCCTGCCCGTACTGCAGCGGCGCCAGCTTCCAGTCGCCGCCGTCCACGACCCGTGGCCTGTTCGCGCTCGCGCTCGGCCCGTTCGTCTTCGGGTCGCTCAGCAGCGAGGGCCGCGGGGTCGTCGAGTGCGTGACCTGCGGTTCGTGCTTCGCGCGCGGGCTGCCCTCCATGGCCCCGACGGCGGCCGCGAGCTCCTAGCGGCGCGGCGTCGTCGGCAGCTGGTTGCCGAACACCGCCTCGTCGTCCTGCAGCGCGATCGACGAGCCCGTCTCGATGTAGGTGAGCGGCGTGCTCTCACGGCCCCAGCGCTCGAGCAGCTGCGCCATCGCCCGGCGCTCACCCGGGTCCTGGAACGTGAACCGCACGGTGCCGCAGATGTTGGCGGTGCTGCCGTAGATGTCGACGTGGAGCTCGGTGCCGTCAACCGTGACCTCGTGCACCACGACGCCTTGCAGGACGTCGATGTCTGTCATGTCGCCCCCCCAGGCCGAACCTCAGAGGACGACGGTACGGCGGCCAGGCGGGCGCGCGAAGCAGAACGGCGAACCCGGTCACCGGGCTGACCGCGCGGTGATCAGCTCATCGCTTGGCGTGACGCCCTACGTCGTGCGAGCCAGTCAGCTCCGCGTCCGCGTCCCCCCGCACGACCGCGCTGCGCCCGGTGGTGGCGATCACCACGTCCGCCGCGCGGTGGTATCGCGTGCCGAGCGCACCGCCCAGCGCCGCGGCGACGAGCACGACCAGGACGCCGACGACCGCGCTCAGCACGGCGCTCGTCGTACCCGGCCCGGAGAACCACTGCGGCAGCCGCACGTCGGCGAAGAAGTCGTAGCGGTTGCCGAGCCAGGCGCCGAGCCCGCTCACTACCCCCGCCAGCACGAGGAACAGCACCGCGGTGAACAGCCCGTTGGCGACGCCGTCGTAGCGCGCCATGCGGCCGGCTACCCAGCCCCCCACGAAGAAGGCCACCAGCAGCACCACGAGCCCGGCGACCAGCCCCCCGACCGACAGGTCTCCGCTGTCGGCACCGCGCTGGTAGCCGATGGAGCCCGCGCCGGCGACCACGCCGGCCAGCACGACGGTGAGCCCGAGCGCGGCCAGCATGCCGGCGAAGGCGGCGCCCAGGTCCAGTCCGCCGAAGCGCCGACGCGCGGCGCCGATCGGGTCGTCGGTGTCGAGGTCGCGGACCTCGGGGTCGAGCTGCAGGTCAGCGTGATCGTCCATGCCGAGGCGGTACCCGCCGCCCCCTGCCCGAAACGGCGTCAGAACAGGACGGAACCGACGACCCGGGCCTCGTGGTCAAGCAGCCATCGCTTGGCGTGCAGCCCGCCGGCGTACCCCACCAGCGAGCCGTCGGCGCCGATGACCCGGTGGCAGGGCACGACGATGGCGAGGGGGTTGCTGCCGTTCGCGAGCCCCACGGCCCGCGAGGCGGTCCTGGGGTCCTCGCCGACCGCGGCCGCGATCTCGCCGTAGGTCCGGGTCTCGCCGTACGGGATGGTCCGCAGCGCCTCCCACACGGCCAGCTGGAACGGCGACCCCTTGGGGTCCACGGGGAGGTCGAACTCCTGCAGGTCGCCGGCGAAGTAGGCGTGCAGCTGCGCCCGGGCCTCCGGAAGGCAGTGCGCGGCGGGGTCGTGCGGCTCTTCGGCGCTCGCCGGGACGCCCTTGCTGGACGGCAGGAAGACCTGCACCAGGCCCGCGGGGGAGGCGACGACGAGCAGCTCGCCGAGGGGCGAGGCCACGGTCGCGCTGCGCAGCAGCCGGGTCTCGGTCACGAGCGAAGCGCTGTCCACACCGCCCCCTTGACGGGTCGCATCCAGGTGAGGTCTACTGAGTGTGTTCGAACAAAGGTTCGAACACGAGGTTCGTACAGCAGTGAGACCTTCCCTCGACCTGAGCACCTTCTCACACGTCGCCGCTCTCCCTGCAGCCTTCGGAGAGGAGCGTCCCGGATGACCCGTTTGTACGCCGACCCCGTCGAGGTCCGGACCCGCGCGGCGGCCGCGGGCCCGGTGCCCGAGCAGTTCCTGTGGCGAGGCCGGCTGTACGTCGTGCGGGAGGTCCTCGCGCGGTGGACCGCCACGGGGGCCTGGTGGCGCCAGGCCGGTACGACGGCCGCTGCTGTCACGGACCACGCCGAGGTGCCCGACACCGAGCAGCAGTGGTGGCGGGTGGAGGCCGACTCCGGCCGCCTGGCCGTCTTGTCGGCGGGTCGAGGTACGTATGACCTGTGCTTCTCCTGGGCGACGGGGAGCTGGACCGTGACGCGGGTGCTGGACTGATGACCGCCCCACGAGTCCTGCTCGCTCTCGCCCACGAGGGTCTGGCCGAGGCCGCGCGCACCACCGCTCCGGGGGAGCGGTACGCCCTGTCCCACCTGGCCGCGCTGCGCGCCGCGGCGGCCGTGCTGGCCGCCAGGGCCCAGCCGGCGGGACCGCGTCGCAGCCGGCCGCGGCCGGTCTGGGGGC
>JBKOVB010000125.1:0-23130 GCA_046723735.1 Actinomycetota bacterium
CGTCGAGCCGGCGCAGCGCCAGCAGCCGAACCCGCTGCCACAGCGCGTTGCGCACGAGCACCCGGAAACCGCGCTCGTCCAGCGCGGCCGGCTGCTGCCGGGCCATCTCGGCGCCGAGCGGCTCGGCGCCCTGGACGAGCTCGCCCCACTCGTCGAGCAGGCTGCGGTCGACCTGGCGCACCAGCTCGCCGAGCCAGGCGGTGAGGTCGTCGAGCTCCTCGGTCCGCAGCACTTCGGGGACGCTGCGCCGCAGCGCCTTGTACGCCTCGGCGAGGCTGCGCAGCAGCACACCCTCGGAGCGTCCCAGCCCGTACAGCGCGACGTACTCGTTGAAGGTGGCAGCCCGTTCGTAGAGGTCGCGCGCGACCGCCTTCGGCCGCAGCTCGTGGTCGACGATCCACGGGTGCTGCTGCCGGTAGGTCTCGTAGGCGAACCCGAGCAGCTCAGACAGCGGCTGCGGGTAGGTCACGTCCTCCAGCTGCGCCATCCGCTCGTCGTACTCGAGACCGTCTGCCTTCATCTGCGCCACCGCTTCGCCACGCGCCTTCTTGCGCTGCGCGGCCAGGACCTGCCGCGGGTCGTCGAGCGTCGCCTCCAGCACGCTGAGCACGTCCAGCGCATAGGTCGGCTCGGTCGGGTCGAGCAGCTCGAGGGCAGCCAGTGCGAGTACGGCGAGCGGCTGGTCCAACGCGAAGTCCGGCTGCAGCTCGACGGTGAGCCGGACGCCGTCGGGGGTGCGTTCCAGGACTCCCCCGGATTCGAGGCTGCGGAACAGCTCGATGGCGCGCCGGATCAGCGCCCGCTGCTTGGCCCGAGGCTCGTGGTTGTCGAGCAGCAGCTGCTTCATGTGCCCGACGAAGTCGCCGCCCCGCGCCGCGACGTTGAGCAGCATCGATGCGCTGACCCTGAAGTGGCTGGTCAGCGTCTCGGGCTGGGCGTTCACGAGGCGGTGGAAGGTCTTCTCGTCCCAGGACACGAAGCCGTCCGGCGGCGACTTGCGTCGGTACGAGCGCCGCTTCCGGGGGTCGTCGCCGATCTTCGCGAGCGCCCGCTCGTTCTCGATCACGTGCTCGGGGGCCTGCACGACGACCAGCCCGGCGGTGTCGAAGCCGGCTCTCCCCGCGCGGCCCGCGACCTGGTGGAACTCACGGGCCCGCAGGTGGCGGACCCGCGTCCCGTCGTACTTGGTGAGGCTCGTCATCAGGACGGTGCGGATCGGCACGTTGATGCCGACGCCCAGCGTGTCGGTGCCGCAGATGACCTTCAGCAGGCCGGCCTGGGCGAGCTGCTCCACGAGGCGGCGGTACTTCGGCAGCATCCCGGCGTGGTGCACCCCGACGCCGTGCCGCACCAGCCGCGACAGGGTCTGGCCGAAGCGGGTGGTGAACCGGAACTGGCCGAGGGCGTCGGCGATGCGGTCCTTCTCCTCGCGGGTCGCGAGGTTGGTGCTCATGAGGGCCTGCGCGCGCTCGACGGCGGCCTCCTGGGTGCTGTGCACGACGTAGACCGGGGCCTGGTGCGTCGCGACCAGCTCGGCGAGCGTCTCGTGCAGCGGGTCCAGCGACCACTGGTAGCTGAGCGGCACCGGCCGCTCGGCACTGGCGACCTCGGTGGCGGGCCGGCCCGTCCTGCGGCTCAGCTCGTCCCGCAGGCCCGTGGTGTCACCGAGCGTGGCGGACATGAGCAGGAACTGGGTGCCGGTCATCTCGAGCAGCGGCACCTGCCACGCCCAGCCGCGGTCGGGGTCGGCGTAGTAGTGGAACTCGTCCATGACGACGAGGCCCAGGTCGGTCTCGGCGCCGTGCCGGAGCGCCGCGTTGGCGAGCACCTCCGCGGTGCAGCAGAGGATCGGGGCGTCGCTGTTGACGCTCGCGTCGCCGGTGGCCATCCCGACGTTGTCCGCGCCGAAGACGTCGCACAGCGCGAAGAACTTCTCGCTCACCAGCGCCTTGATCGGCGCGGTGTAGACCGAGCGCCTGCCGTCCGACCACGCCGCGAGGTGGGCGCCGACGGCGACGAGCGACTTGCCGGAGCCCGTGGGGGTCACGAGCACCACGTGCTCGCCCGCGAGCAGGCTGAGCAGCGCCTCCTCCTGCGCGGGGTAGAGCGTGACGGGCGCCCACGCCGTGAACGCCTCGAGCACCTCGTCCGGGCCTCCGGCCACCGGGGCCAGGGGGGCGGTGCTCGTGGTCACCGTGCGAGTCTGCCTGATGTGACCGTCGACCTCTCCGGGTTCCACGCCGTGAAGCACGCCTTGCGCTTCCGGCCCGACCTGGTGACGTCGGTGACCGTCCTGTCCGTCGCGGACGCCGCGCGGCTGTGCGACGACCTGGCGCCGGACGTGAAGCCAGCGCTGCTGGACCGCGCGGCCGAGGGACCGGTGGACCACCCGACGGGGGTCCGCGCGACGGCGACCCGGCCGGACGCCGACCGGTCAGTGCTGGGCGCACGGTCGGCACCGCTGCTGGTGCTCGACCACCCGCGTCATCCGGGCAACGCCGGCGCGGCGGTGCGGGTGGCCGCGGCAGCAGGCGCCGCAGGGGTGGCGGTGCTGGGCGAGCTGGACCCGTGGCACCCGGCGGTGCTGCGGGGCTCTGCCGGGCTGCACTACGCGCTGCCGGTGCTGTCCTGCACGCTCACGGAGGTGACCGGGCCGGTCGTCGCGCTGGACGCCGACGGGGACCCGTGGGACGAGCTGCCCACCGACGCCGCGCTGGTCGTGGGGTCGGAGCGGGTGGGCCTCTCGCCCCAGGTGCGTGCCCGCGCCGACCGCGTGGTCGCGCTCCCGATGACGCCGGGGGTGAGCTCCCTGAACCTCGCGACAGCGGCCAGCGCAGCCCTCTACGCGTGGCGGCTCAGCCCGCGCGCCGCCGCCCTCGGGAGCGCTGGTCCCGCGCAGCCTCGCGCGTGAGCCGGCGCACCTTGGCGGGCGGCACCTGCCCCAGCACGACGTCACGCAGCAGCAGCGCCAGGCTGTACGACGGGTCGCTGGACAGCGCGCGGTCGAGCAGGATCGTGACACCCGCCCCGCCGCCCTCGCAGTAGGTCAGCCACGCGAGCAGCGTGCACACCGGCGCGTCGTACGGCGCCGGCGTACGACGGCACAGCTCCTGGAGGAGCGCGAGCATCGCGGTGGTGTCCTCCTCGGCTGCGAGGAGGTCACGCAGCTGGCGGTCGGCCAGGCTCACCGCGAGCGCGGCGGCCTCGTCGGCGGCGAGGGGCGCGGGCGGCACGGCGAACGCGTCCAGGGCCTCCGTCCAGCGGCTGAGCATGCGTTCGCGGTAGCGGCCCCGGCTGCCGGTCTCGACGGCGTCCGCGAGCTCGAGGCAGGCCGCCTCGCAACGCTGCCGCCCCTCCTCCTCGGCGAACAGCTGGGGTCCGGCCAGCACCGCCTCGAGCTCGGCGCGGTCGCGGAGCACCACCTGGCCGCGGAGCACCTGCTCGGCCTCGAGCAGGCGAACCGGCTCGTCAGCCTGCGCGGCGGTCACCGGTCGGCCCTCGGGCGGGCAGCAGGCAGCGTTGTCGCAGACGTACGAGAAGAAGCGGTCCTCGCGCACGAGGACCGCTTCCGTCATGACGAGCTCTGCGAGGCCGACCTCCAGTGCGTCGACCAGGTCGGCGCGCGCACGCCGCGCGCCGTCCGGCTCGGAGGTGAAGACGAAGACCACGAAGCGGGTGGCCCGCTGGTGGCGCACGCGGCGCACCACCTCCTCGACGAGCGCAGCCTCATCGGCCGCGCCGGGGAGGTCGAAGCGGAGGGTGAGCCCCACCTCGCCCCGCGGCTCGTGGCAGCAGGCCACGACCAGGCTCTCGGTCGGGGTGTAGCCGAGCCACAGCGGGAGCACCGCGACCAGCTGGGCGGGCGAGGTGACGCGGGCGACGGTCGGCTTCGGCATGGCGGGCAGCCTCGCGTCGCAGGGGCGTCCGTGGGGGCCCGAGGGCGCATCTGTGGACAGCTGGCGGCCCGCGGGGGTGGCCGTCGTCGTACCGGGTCAGAAGAGGGCGACGACGCGCCCGGGCTCCTGCTCCTCGTCGAGCAGCAGGAGGACCTCGTCGCCGGCCCGCAGGACGGTGTCGCCACGCGGGGCGACCAGCACGCCGTCCCGGAGGACGAGGCTGATCCACGAGCCCTCCATGAGGTCGGGCACGTCCGCGACCGCGCAGCCGTCCACGCGGGACCCGGCGCTGACGGTCAGCCGCAGCGCGTTGCGGGGCTCGTCGCGCAGCCGTACGCCCAGGCTGAACGGCTCCGGCTCGACGGTGCGCATCCGGATGCCGAGCCGGGCGGCGAGCGTCGGCACGGTCGAGCCCTGGAGCAGCACCGAGACCATGACGACCACGACGACGACGTGGTAGAGCCGCTGCCCCTCGTGCTCACCCACGAGCTGGCTGCCCAGCAACAACGGGACGGCGCCCTTGAGCCCGGCGAGCAGCACGAACCAGACCTCGCCCCGACGCAGCGGGAAGGGCAGCAGCAGCGGCCCGACGAGCAGGGGGCGCACCAGCACGGCCAGCACGAGGCCGAGCACCAGGCCGGGCAGCCACACGTCGAGCCGTCCCAGCACGTCGAGGTGGACCGTGAAGCCCAGCAGGGCGAACGCGATGATCTCCCCCAGGCTGGCCAGCGCGCTCTGGAAGCGCTCGATCTCCCGCTTGTACGGCGCCCGCTCGTCCCCGATCACGATCCCCGCGACGAAGACGGCGAGGAAGCCCGAACCGTGGAGCAGCGTCGCGGTCCCGAAGAGCAGCCCGGTGCCGAGCAGGGCGCGCAGCAGGTACAGGCCCTCGGCGGGCAGCGGAACCCGCCGCATGAGGCCGAGCAGGGCCCGGCCCCCGACGACCCCCACGAGCAGCCCGACCACCATCTGCAGGACGAAGGTGCCTGCGACGTGCAGCAGCGCGCCGCCCGAGAGGCTGCCGGCCCCGAGAATGCCTGCCATCAAGGCGATCCCGACCGGGTCGTTGGCGCCGGACTCACCCTCCAGCAGCGTGCCGGTGCTGCCCTCGATCTCCCGCTGGCCGAGGACCGAGAAGACGACCGCGGGGTCGGTCGGCGACACGGCCGTGGCGACGAGGAGCGAGAGGTACCAGCTCAGGCCGAGCAGGGAGTGCGCGACGACGGCGGCACCCGCGACGGTGAGCAGGGTCCCGAGCAGGCCCAGGACGAGGATGCCGCGCGCGGCCTGGCGGAAGCGGCGCGCCCCGATGTGCAGCCCGCCGTCGAACAGAATGAGGGCGAGGGCCACGCTCACGGCCCACTCAAGCGTCTTGTGGTCGGGCTCGTCCAGGCCGGGCAGGTAGCGGACGGCGAGCGCCGCCGCCACGAGGAACAGCGCGGGCGTGGGGATGCGCAGGCGCTGCGCGACGTGGTGGGAGTGCACCGCCAGCATGCCCGCGCCGGCGGTCACGAGGGCCAGCAGCCCGAGCTGCAACGCGTCGTGCATCGAGGACCTCCGGGCAGGCGGCTACGGCTGCCGACCAGGCTTCCCGGCGCACCGGGCCCCAGGCTACGCGGAGTCCACGACCTTGTAGATCCGCTGCAGCGAGATGGGCCCCTTGGCCTTGACCGCCGGGGCGAACAGGCTGACGCGCAGCTCCTCGAGCATCCAGCGCACCTGATCCTTGGTCGCCCCCTCCGGCAGCCGCTGCCACTCCTGCTGCCCGACCTGGACGTCCGACATGAGAGCGCGGTCCCGGTCCGCCTCGCGCGGCAGCTTCTCCAGCCTGACGAGAACGGCGCGCAGGTAACGGACCAGGTCGGGCAGCCGGCCCAGACCCACCTCGGCGACGAAGCCGGCGTGCACGAGCCCCGCCACTTGAGCCCGGACGTCCGCCACGGCAGCAGCCGACGCGGGATGCGTCTGCGCCTTGAGGGCGGCCTCCACGTCCGCGGCCTCGGTCAGCACGGCCTCCACCGCCTTGAGCACCGTGAGCAGGGCGTCGGGCAGGCCTTGGCGTACGACGGCGAGCTGGGCCTCGTAGCCCTGCTGGTCGCGCGCGTCGGCAGGCACCAGACTGTCGACGGCCGCCACCAGGCAGTCGTCCATGAGCGCGGTCAACGAGCCGTGCGGGTTGGCCGCGAGCGCGAGCTTGGCCCGGTTGTCGAGCCGGGCCGAGACGCCCTTCACCGGGGACGGCGTGCTCAGCAGCAGCAGCCGGCGGACGCCGGCCCGGTGGGTGGCTGACGAGGGGTCGGGGAGCACTCGCAGGGCAACGCTCGTGCGTTCGTCGACGAGTGCCGGGTAGCCGACGACCGCGCCGGACGAGACCTGCTCGGGGATGGTCCCGACCTCCCACCGGGTCAGACCGCTCCGCTCGAGATCGCCTGCCACCGAGGCGATCGCTGCCTGCGCGGAGCCCGCGAGGTCCTTGCGGAGCACGTCGAGGTCCTTGCCCTCACCGACCGCCGTGCCGCTGTCGTCGAGCACCCGGTACGTCGGGCGCAGGTGCTCCGGGACGCGGTCCAGCCCCCACTCCTCCACGGGCACCTGCACGCCCTTCACGGTGCGGGCGGCACGAGACAGCGCCTGCAGCAGGTCCTCCTCCCGCGGTGACACGTGCTCGAGCAGCTGGCGCGCGGTGTCCGGGGCCGGCACGAGCTTCACGCGCAAGGGCTTGGAGAGCGTCTTGATGAGCGCGGTCACGAGCTCGTGCCGCATGCCGGGCACCTGCCAGGCGAGGTCCTTCGCGGACACCCGGTTGAGCACCGCGAGGGGCACTTCGACCGTGACGCCATCGGTCGCCGTACCCGGGTCGAAGGAGTAGGACAGCGGGAGGCGCAGGTCGCCGGACACCCAGACGTCGGGGTGCTCCCCCGGGTCGACCTCACCGCGGACCAGGTCGCCGATCGTGAGGTGCAGCAGGCGCGGGTGGTCGCGGCGGGCCTGCTTCCACCAGGCGTCGAACTCGGCGCCGCCCACGACGTCGGCGGGGATGCGGGAGTCGTAGAAGGCGAACAGCGTCTCGTCGTCGACGACCAGGTCGCGGCGTCGGGCGCGTTCCTCGAGCTCGGTGACGTCGGCGAGAAGCCTTGCGTTGTCGGCGAAGAAGGCGTGGTGGGTGTCCCAGTCGCCCTCGACCAGCGCGTGGCGGATGAACAGGTCGCGGGCGACGACAGGGTCGATGCGGCCGTACTGCACCTTGCGCTGCACCACGAGCGGGACGCCGTAGAGCGTGACGCGCTCGAAGGCCACGACGCTGCCGCGCTTCTTCTCCCAGTGCGGCTCGCTCCAGCTGCGCTTGACCAGGTGGGCACCGGCCTTCTCGGCCCACTCCGGCTCGATGCGCGCGACGCCGCGGGCCCACAGCCGGTTGGTCTCGACGAGCTCGGCCGCGACCACGAGCTGCGGTGGCTTCTTGTGCAGCGCGGAGCCGGGCGCGATGGCGAAGCGGGCCCCGCGCGCGCCGACGTACTCCTTCTGCTTGGCGGTCATGGACAGGGCCCCGACGTGCGACAGCAGACCGGCGAGCAGCGCCTGGTGCACCGCGGCGGGATCGGGGTTGCTGCTGTCAGGGTTGAGGCCCAGGCCGCGCACGGCCCGCCGGAGCTGCGCGTGCAGGTCTTGCCACTCGCGGACCCGCAGGTAGTGCAGGAGCTCCCGCTGGCACAGCCGGCGGAACGCCGAGCCGGATAGGGCCTGCTGCTGCTCGCCGAGGTAACGCCACAGGTTGAGCCAGGCGAGCAGGTCGGAGGTCGGGTCGGTGAAGCGGCCGTGCAGCTCCGTGGCGAGCTGCTGCTTGTCGAGCGGCCGCTCCCGAGGGTCCTGGATCGACAGGGCCGCGACCACGACGAGCACCTCGCGCAGGCAGCCGAGCCGAGCCGCCTCGACCACCATGCGGCCATACCGCGGGTCGACGGGCAGCCGGGCCAGCTGGCGGCCGACCTTGGTGAGGCGACCGCTGCGGTCCAGGGCCCCGAGCTCCTCGAGCAGCGCGAGCCCGTCGCGCACCTGCCGACGGTCGGGGGCGTCGACGAACGGGAAGTCCTCGATGTCGCCGAGCCGCAGGGCGGCCATCTGAAGGAGCACCGAGGCGAGGTTGGTGCGCAGGACCTCGGGCTCCGTGAACTCCGGCCGTCCGAGGAGGTCGTCCTCGTCGTACAGGCGGATGCAGATGCCGTCGGCGACGCGGCCGCACCGTCCGGCGCGCTGCGTCGCGGAGGCCTGGCTGATGCCCTCGATCGGCAGCCGCTGGACCTTGGTGCGGTTGCTGTAGCGGGAGATCCGGGCGGTGCCTGTGTCGACGACGTACCGGATGCCGGGGACGGTCAGGGACGTCTCGGCGACGTTCGTGGCGAGCACGATGCGGCGGCCGGTGTGGCCCGCGAACACCTGGTGCTGCTCGGCGGCGGACAGCCGGCCGTAGAGCGGCAGCACCTCGGCGGCGGTCGCACCCCGGAGGGCCTCGGCGGTGTCGCGGATCTCCCGCTCGCCGGACAGGAAGACCAGCACGTCGCCCGGTCCTTCGCGCTCGAGCTCCTCGCAGGCCGCAAGGATCCCGGCGACCTGGTCCACGCCGTCGGCGAGCGGGCGGTAGCGGATCTCCACCGGGTAGGTGCGGCCGCTCACGGTCAGGACCGGCGCGTCGTCGAAGTGCCGGCTGAACCGGTCCGGGTCGAGAGTGGCCGACGTGATGACGACCTTGAGGTCGGGGCGCGTCGGCAGCAGCCGCTTGAGGTAGCCGAGCAGGAAGTCGATCGTGAGCGACCGCTCGTGCGCCTCGTCGATGACGACGGTGTCGTAGGCCCGCAGGTCCGGGTCGCGGGAGAGCTCGGCGAGCAGGATGCCGTCGGTCATCACCTTGACCCGGGTGCCCGCCGAGACCTTGTCGTGGAAGCGGACGGTGTAGCCCACGAGGTCGCCGAGCTCGGTCCCGAGCTCCTCCGCGACCCGCTCGGCGACCGCTCGGGCAGCGATCCGTCGCGGCTGGGTGTGGCCGACGAGACCGCTGCTCCCACGGCCCATCTCGAGCAGGATCTTCGGTAGCTGGGTCGTCTTGCCCGAGCCGGTCTCGCCCGCCAGCACGACGACCTGGTGCTCCCGGATCGCGTCGGCGATCTCCTCCCGGACCTGGCTGACCGGCAGGTGCTCGGGGTAGCGGATCTCCATCTCGCACCCCAGGCTAGGGCGCGTGACTAGGCGGAGTGCGGGGCTGCTGCTCTATCGCCGTGCGCCGTGCCTCGAGGTGCTGCTGGTGCACCCCGGCGGACCGTTCTTCGCCGGCAAGGACACCTGGGGCGTCCCTAAGGGCGAGTACGACGACAGCGAGCCTGCTCTGGAGGCAGCGCTGCGCGAGTTCGTCGAGGAGACCGGCTTCACGCTGCCGCCCGGGGAACCGCTCCCCCTCGGCGAGATCACGCAGAAGGGCGGCAAGCGGGTGCTGGCGTGGGCCCTCGAGGGGGACGCCGACCCGTCCGCCCTCGTCAGCAACACCGTCACGATCAGCTGGCGCGCGCGGGAGCTCGTCGTCCCGGAGGTGGACGAGGCGCGGTGGTTCGGGCTGGACGACGCCCGCGTGCGGATCAAGGACGCGCAGGAGCCGTTCCTGGACCGGCTCGTGGATGCCCTCGCCTGACGTTTTCCGATCTACGTGCTTTGTGGTGGTGTGACAGACATGTGTCTTGTGTCACACTCTCGCGTGCTACCGGCCGGTAGCGAACGTCAACACCCTGGAGGAGCCTTGCGCTCACGAAGGACCCGTCCGCTCGCCGTACTCGCCACTGTCGGCCTCACCGTCGGGATGGTCACGACGGTGGGCGCCTCACCTGCCCGGGCCGACGGCCCCGGGGTCGGCTCGCCGTGGATCGTCTCCCTCGGTGACTCCTACATCTCCGGCGAGGCCGGGCGTTGGGCCGGCAACTCGAACAACGGCGAGTCCTACACCGACGCCCTCGGCTCGACCGCGTACTTCGACAACGCCGGGCACACGGCCGAGGTCATCAACCGCTGCCACCGCAGCGCGGCCGCCGAGGTCTACACCGGTGTCGTCAACGGCTACAACCTCGCCTGCTCAGGGGCGAAGACGTCGACGTTCACCGACGGGGACGGCAACTTCAAGCCGGGCCTGGACTTCTACAACAGCGGCGGCCAGCAGGGACAGGCGCTGATGCTGCAGAGCTTCGCGGCCAGCCACAACGTGAAGGCGCTCGTCGTCTCCATCGGCGGCAACAACTTCGGCTTCGCCGGCATCGTGCAGTCCTGCGTGACGGACTTCCTCGGCTCGCCGACCTGGTGGAAGGACTACTGCCAGGACGACTCATCCGTCACCGCCAACTTCACCTCCGCGAACATCACCGCGCAGACGACGGCCATCAAGAACGGCCTGCTCAACCTGCGCACGGCGATGCGCAACGCCGGGTACGCCGACGGATCGTGGTCGCTCATCGTGCAGAACTACATGTCGCCGCTGCCCGGCGGCTCGGGCATCAGGTACTCGGAGTCCGGTTACTCGAGGCAGAGCACGGGAGGCTGCGGGTTCTGGAACAGCGATGCCGACTGGGCCAACAACTACGCGCTGCCGACCATCAACAACGCCGTGACCAACGCGGCCAACCAGGCCGCCATCGCCAACACCAAGCTGCTCAACCTGTCCACCGCGTTCAACGGACGCCGGCTGTGCGAGAACACCGTCGGCCTCATCGAGGAGAAGGGTCTCGCCGGCTGGTGGAGCGCCGGTGCGGTGGACAAGACCGAGTGGATCAACCAGATCCGCACGGTCTCGACCTGTTGCGGCTCCAACTACTACATCCAGGAGAGCATCCACCCCAACTACTGGGGCCAAGGCGCGCTCGCGAACTGCCTCATGCAGGCCTGGAACGGCGGCGCGGTCCGGGGAGGCACCTGCACCCGCGGGGCCAACGGGCTCAACGCCTACGGCGAACCCAACATGGTCCTGTCGTAAGACGATCCGCCTGTACGACGGGCCCGCTCCCACGTGGGGCGGGCCCGTCGCTGTCCTCGGAGCACCCTCCCGGGCTTGCTCTCGGGACGGCCGGTGCTGGAGCCTGTGTCACGTGACGGACGAGCTGACGGTAGGACCGGTAGGCGACCTGCCGCCCGGCAAGGTGACGGGCGTCGGGCACTACGCGGTCGGGAACTCCGGCGGGGAGCTGTTCGCCGTCGGACGGCGATGCCGGCACCTGGGCGCCGACCTGGCCGGGGGCAGCATCGACGAGGAGGGACGCCTTGTCTGCCCGTGGCACCAGTCGGCGTACGACGTCGACACCGGTCAGATGGTCCGAGGACCGCAGGGCGTCTTCGCGAAGATCCCTGGGCTGGGGACCTTCTACGGAGCGTTGACGAAGGTTCTCCCGCTGCGCCGCGGCACGGTGGTCGAGCGGGACGGCTGCCTGTACGTCCGCTGAGCCCTCACGCCGCGAGGCTCACCCCGAGGACGCGAGGTCGGGGTCGTTGGCGAGGAGCAGGCACGACGCGGCCTCGAGGAAGTGGCAGTCGAGAACGTGGCTGACGATGCGGAAGAAGGTGTCGTCCCGCACGTCGTCCCAGGTGGTCGGGACGGACTCGAGGTGGTTCATGGCCGATCCCTTTCGACGGAGATGCGGTGATGAACCCAGGCTGCGCGCGGACAGAGGCGGCGTACATGACGAAGTCGGACAGATGCTCGGATAGCCCCGGACTATCCCCAACTAGTCCGCTTCGGTCATCCCACTCAGGACAGACGCTGCTCGATGCGCTCGAGGGTGCGGGCCATGTCCTCGCGGGTCTTGGCCGCGATCCGGCGCACCAGGGGCTTGGTGAGCGGGGACTCCTTGGTGATGTCCCACGACTCGCGCACGAGGGTCCCGCCGTCGACCGGTTCGAGCTCGTAGCGCCAGATGCGCCCGGCGGCGAGCTTCTCCGACAGCCGGCCGTAGCCGGGCAGCGTCTGCCAGGCGATGAGCCGGTCCTGCTCGAACTCGATGACGCGGTTGGTCATGCGGTAGGGCACGACGTAGTGCATGTTCATGCCGAACTCGTCGCCGAGCCCCAGCGGCTGCGGATCGTGGCGCAGGCCACGGACCGTGCCGGAGCCGTCGATCTCGCTGTGCCGGCCGGCGTCGGCCAGCAGTGCGAAGATCTCCTCGGGGGGTGCGGGGATGACCCGCTCGACGGTGACGACGTCCTTCGACATGGTCGACAGCCTGCCAGAGGCCCTGACCGGGTCAGCGGGGCACCATCACCACCAGGCCGTTGCCGCCGAACCGCACGCTCACCGTGCCGGTCGTCGCGCAGTACGTGAAGGCTCGGCCCGAGCGGGTGTGCGGCTGACCGAGGGTCGCCAGCACCTGCTCCGGCGTCATGCCGGGGTGGACGGCCTGGAGGTCGCCGCGCGTGAGATCCGGTACGTCGGGACGGCAGCTGTCGCCGTACACGCCGATGGCGCGCTCCCACATCTGCAGGTACGCCTCGGCGCCGCGCGCGAGGTCGCGCCGGAACGCGGCGCCGTCCTTGCCGGCCTGCACGGTGACGTCCTGGACCCAGTCCGGGTACAGGCCGTACCCGGCGACCCCGTCCTTGTTGACGTCCCAGGTGCGCTGCCCGGCGTGCAGCCGCGTGACCTTCGCGCCCCCGAGGGTGGTGAAGGGGTAGCTGACGCCCTTGCCCGGGGCGGGGTTGCGCGGGCTGCCCTGCGAGCCGAAGCCGTTGATGTCGGAGCCCCAGCCCACGCCGTACAGGAATCGGCTGTCGGCGTGCCGCCGCAGCAGCTCCCACTTGCCGAGGAAGCCGCTGGAGTCGCCGGCGTACGGCGTGACGACGCCACCCATCCGCAGTACCTGGAAGTAGTTGGCGTCGTCGGCCCAGCTGTGGCTGGAGATGACGCCGGAGTAGCCCTGCTTCTGGAGCAGGTCGAGCGAGGCCTGCCGGGCGTAGGCGCTCATGTGGTCCGGGTCGAAGATCATCCCGTTCTTGACCAGGCCCTGCAGGAACAGCCGGCCCTGGGCAGTGAGGCCGATCGTGTTGCACATCGGTCCCGCGGGGTACAGCGGCGCGGCACCCGTGGCCCCGGTGGTGGCGAGGATGGCGCCGAAGATGCTGTCGCGGCCCATGTCTGCGCCGCTCTCGTCCTGCAGGTTGTACTGGTCCTTGTCGTGCTGGACCGGCCCGAACGGCGACCGGCAGGTGGACATCTTCCACTGGTGGCCGGTCTCGGACTCGTTGCCGACCCAGCCGACGAGCACGCCCGTGGCGCCGTTGTCCCCTGTCACGCCGGTGAAGGCGTTGTCGAACTTGTTGGTCATCTCCATCTGGCGGACGCCGAGCGCGTGCACGTCGTTCAGCCGCTGGGTGACCTGGGCGTCGGTGCAGCTGGACGTGCCGAGGTACTCACGGCAGCCGAGCGGGCGCGACACCTCGATGCCGAGGACCACCGCGAGCCGGCCCTGGTTCACGACGCGCCGGGCCTGGAAGGGGTCCGTGACGACCCGGAACCAGCCGCGGCCGGGTCCGCCGTACTGCGCGTCGACGAAGCGCTGCAGCTCGAAGGTGCGCAGCGCCTCCCGGCGTACCGAGGTCATCTCGTCGCAGCTGTACTTCTTCAGCGGGTAGATCTGGCAGAGCTGGCCGTTCTCGACCAGCAGGACGGTGAGCATCCGCTGCCCGGCGCGCCACGAGCGCTCGAGCCAGCGGTAGTAGGCACCCTGGTGCGTCAGCGAGTGCGGGTTGGGCCAGTAGCCGAACGTCGGCCACCCCACCGTGTCGTGTCCGGTGCCTGGGGTGTTGCCGGCGAGGAAGTCCTCGAGGATCGCGCCACGGCCGCCGGCCACCTGGTGGTCCGGGCAGTCCTGCATCGCCTGGGAGATGCCGTACGGGTGCCACACCCGGCCGCACATCACCCGCCCGCCGAGGAACTCCTGGCTCATCAGGTGCATGTGCGCGTCGAGGTAGCCGGTGGCCTCGGCGTACGGCGCCTCGCCGGTGGCGAGAGGCCCGGTCACGTCGACGTCGCTGTCGGCCCAGCGCGCGCAGCCACGCGCCGCCTCCAGCCGGAACTGAGCGGCGCGACCCGTCTGCGCCCCGGACGCGGCTGTCAGGGTGCCGTCGGCGGCGGACACCAGGGTCGCGGCGACGGGCGGGTCGGCGGGGCCGGGGTTCTCCGGCTCGCCGTCGTCGTAGGCCTGCTGGAGCACGAACGCGGTGCCGACCTGCTTCAGGACCCACTCGGACGAGGACGAGGGCGTGGTGGAGAGCTGGATGGCGTCGCCGCGCACCTGGGTGACCACGGGGGCGGTCCCGGTCTCTGCGACGGTGGCCGCCTGGTCGAGCGCGGTGTCGCCCGCCTGGTGCGCCGCATCCGCGCGCTCGTCCCCGGTGCCGTCGACGTAGCCGCGGACCGCCGCGATGGCCGTCTTCATGGGCAGCGGCTGGTCAGCGGTGGCCAGCACGTCGTTCTTGGTGGCGACCAGCAGGTACTTGCCGAGGTCGAACGCCTGGAAGCGGAACGGCTCCCCCTTCGCACCCGTCGCGGCCACGCCGCTCGCCGTGCGTGCCAGCAGCTTGCCGCTGCTCACCGAGCGGAGCGCGAAGCAGCCGTTGGCGGGGGCGTACCGGTCGGCGGCCGACGGGGTGCGGGGTGCGGGGAGCGGCGCGGTGGCCTGCCGTGCAAGCGCCTCCTTGAGCGGTCCCGCAGCGGCGCCGTGACGGGACACCCCGGCCGTCGGGCCGGCCACTGCCGACACGGACAGTGCCGTGCAGAGGACGAGTCCTGCCCCGACGGGCAGCAGCGAACGACGCATCGTGGACCTCATTACGTGAGTTTGTCTCACATTTCATCATCCTGGCGAACCGGTCGCAACCGGACCTACCCTCAGCACCCGCGTGCGCTTGAGGAGCACCCCTTCGAGCTCCCGCGTGGTCCGGATGTCGTACGCGGCGACCTCGACGAGGCCCTCACGCGGCAGGTAGTCGCGTCCGGGGTCGCCCAGGAGCACCACCCCGGAGAACGAGCGGAGCCGGTCCAGGACACGCTCCGCCATGGCCTGCTCGTAGCAGACGTCCCCGGCGAGCACGACGTCGACGTCGTTCGGCACCGGGCGCCCCAGCACGTCCTCGACACGCACCTCCACGTCGAGGTGGTTGGCCGCGGCGTTCGCCCGCACCGCCTCTCCCGCCTGCGGGTCCACGTCGACAGCGAGGACGTGCGCGGCCCCCGCGCGAGCTGCCGCCAGCGCCACCAGGCCTGAACCGGTCGCGAGGTCGAGCACCCGCCGGTCCTGGACGACGTCCGGGTGGTCCAAGACGTAGCGGGCCAGCGCCTGGCCGCCCAGCCAGGGGAAGGCCCAGTACGGCGGGTCGGGCGTCCCCACGGCCTGCCAGAGCGCCTGCATGTCGTCGGCCTGGTGCAGCAGAACCTCGGGCACGAAGGGAACGGGCTCGAGGGCCAACCAGGACGCGAACCGCAGCGTCACGGCACGGCGTCAACGAGAGGCGCTACTCCGTCGGGACCGGTTCGCTCACCCGGCTGTCGGCCGGCGCCGGGACCGCGGCAGGCCGCTCGGCCCGCAGCGACTTCGCGAGCCAGGACGGCATCCACCAGTTCCACGCTCCGAACAGCGAGACGAGGGCGGGCACCAGCACCGAACGCACGACCGTGGCGTCGAGCAGGATGCCGAAGCCGAGGGCGGTCGCGAACAGCTTGAGGTCGGTGCCAGGCCCGGTGGCCAGTGCCACGAACGCGAGGAACAGGATCAGCGCGGCGCTGGTGACCAGCCGGCCGGTGCGGGCGATGCCCTCGATGACAGCACCATCCGTCGTACCGAGGTTGTCGTACTCCTCACGGATCCGGCTGAGGATGAAGACCTCGTAGTCCATCGACAGGCCGTAGAGGAACGCGAACACCATGAGCGGCACCCAGAAGGTGACCGCACCGGTCGGCTGGATGTTGAAGATCTCGTCCGAGCCGTAGCCGTGCTGCCAGAACAGCACCATGAAGCCGAGCGTGGCGGCGAGCGTGAGCAGGTTCAGCGCCACGGCCTTGATCGGCAGCAGGACGGAGCGGAAGCCCCGCGCCAGCAGCACGAACGTCAGCAGCGCGATGAGCGCCAGCATGTACGGCGCGTTGCCGTAGACCGCGTGCAGGAAGTCGATCTGGTCGGCGCCGATACCGGCGATGCCGAGGACCTCTGGGTTGTCGTCGAGCGCCTGCTTGGCCTCCTTGACCGGCTGGATGGTGCGGTTGTTCACCGTCTCGTGGCTCGGGATCGCGTAGATCACCGTGTGCCCGTTGCGCACGTTGGCCGCCCCGGTCGACACGACGACCTTCTCGATGCCGTCGACACCCTGCAGCTCCCTGGCCACGGCTGTCGCACCGTCCGTCTTCGCGACCACCTGGAGCGGCGTGAGGTACCCGGTCCCGATGTCACCTTCCTTGAGGTTCTGGAAGGCGTTGTACGCCGGGCCGGAGGACGAGAGCGAGGTCGACTCGGCCAGACCGATCTTGATCCCGAGGAAACCCGCGACCAGGGCCATCAGCACCGCGGAACCCGCGACGAGCGCGATCACCCGGTGCCGCACGACCCCACGCGCCCAGGCGGACCAGGCGCGGCTGGCCTTGTCCTCGTGACGGATCTTCGGCCAGTCCACGCGCGGCCCGATGCCGCCGAGGATGGCCGGCGTCAGGGTCAGCGTCGTGAGCACGCTGGCGAGCGGGATGAGCGCGCCTCCGATGCCGACGCTGCGCAGGAACGGCACGGGCAGCACGACCAGCGCCAGGAGACCGATCGCGACCGTGACCCCGCTGAAGACGACGGCCTTGCCGGCGTGCGTCATGGCCTCGACCACGGCGTCGTGGTTGTCGCGGCCGTGGTCGCGCTCCTCCCGCCAGCGGTTGACGAGCAGCAGCGAGTAGTCGATCGCGACACCGAGCCCGATCAGCGCGATGAGGAACTGGACGATGAACGACACGTCGGTGACGTAGGTCAGCGGGAGCAGCAGAAGGAACGACAGCAGGATCGACGCGGCGGCCACCACCATCGGCAGCAGCGCGAGGAACGACGCGAACACGAAGATCAGCACGAGCATCGCGCCGAAAGCACCGAGGAGCGTCTCGGCGAGCACACCCGGGCCGTCACCGTTGCTCTCTCCCGCCGCGAGCGCGTCCTCCCCAGTGACCCCGACGGTCCACCCCGCCGGGACCGCAGCCTGCGTGGCCTTTTCGATCGGGTCCGTCGGCAGCGTGAAGGCGCCCTGGTGGATGAAGGGGTAGGCGACGAAGGCGACCGCCGTGCGGTCGTCCTTGGTGCGGAACACGCTCTTGTCCGTGCCGGGGCTCGCGTTGGCCTCGTCGACGACCCGCAGGTCGTGCCGGGCCGCTGCCAGGGCGCCGAAGGCCTTCGCCACGTCGGGCTCGTGACCGGTGATGGTCTGGCCGGCCGGCGCCTTGACGGTGACGAGGTACGGCGTCGTGAAGCCGCCGTTGCCGAACTCGTGCTCGATGAGCTTGGCGGCCTTGGTGCCCGGCTCACTGGGCAGGGAGAAGTCGATCTTGAGGCGGTCAGCGACCTTGCCGGCGCTGACGCCCCCGAGCAGGAACACCACGACCCACGCGATCACCACGAGCTTGCGATGCCGCAGGACGAGCTCAGCGATGCGACGCATGGGGCCCACCCTAAACACGGCCTTCGACAAGCCCGCAAAGGAAATCGGCGCGTCGTCGCGCAGCGTTCGACATCTGGTCACCTCGTGTGCTGGCCGTGCGGGGCGCCCCGCGGTGAGATGAGCGCATGGACGTCGTCCTCTTCCCCGACCGGCCCGTCCCGGAGGGCGACCTCGTCGCGGTCGCGCGCCAAGGTGCCCGGGTCGAGCTGAGCGCTCAGGCCCTGGACGCCCTCGCCGCGGCCCGGCACCACGTCGACACGCTCGCGAGCAGCGACGTCCCGTCGTACGGCATCTCGACGGGGTTCGGCGCGCTGGCCACCCGCCACATCCCGCCGCGGGCACGCACCCGGCTGCAGCGCTCGCTGGTGCGCTCGCACGCGGCGAGCAGCGGCGCAGAGGTCGAAGCCGAGGTGGTGCGCGGCATGGCGCTGCTGCGGCTGCAGACGATGGCCACGGGACGGACCGGGGTGCGACCCGCGACGGCGCAGGCCTACGCCGCGCTGCTGAACGCCGGCATCACGCCCGTCGTCGGCGAGCACGGCTCGCTCGGGTGCTCCGGCGACCTGGCGCCGCTCGCGCACGTGGCGCTGGCGCTGACCGGCGAGGGCGAGGTGAGGTACGGCGGTCGGCTGGTGCCCGCGGCGGACGCGCTCGCCGACGCGGGGCTGACCCCCGTCGAGCTCGCCGAGAAGGAGGGCCTCGCGCTCATCAACGGCACCGACGGGATGCTGGCCATGCTCATGCTGGCCGCGCACGACGTGGCCGCGCTCCTCACCGTCGCCGACGTCGCCGCCGCGATGAGCGTCGAGGCGCTCCTCGGCACCGACCGCACCCTCGCGCCTGAGCTGATGGCGCTGCGCCCGCACCCGGGGCAGGCCGTGGCCGCGGCCAACATGCGCCGACTGCTCGAGGGCTCGGCCATCGTGGCGTCGCACGCGGGTCCGGAGGACACGCGGGTGCAAGACGCGTACTCCCTGCGCTGCGCCCCCCAGGTCGCCGGCGCAGCACGGGACACGCTGGAGCACGTGCGCCAGGTCGCGTCCCGAGAGGCGGCGAGCGCCATCGACAACCCGGTGCTGCTGCCGGACGGCCGGATCGAGAGCAACGGCAACTTCCACGGCGCGCCGGTCGGGTACGCCCTCGATTTCCTCGCCATCCCGCTCGCCGACCTCGCCTCGATGAGCGAGCGGCGCACCGACCGGCTCCTCGACGTGCACCGCTCGCAGGGTCTGCCGCCGTTCCTCGCCGACGACCCGGGCGTCGACAGTGGCCTGATGATCGCGCAGTACACGCAGGCCGGGATCGTCTCGGAGCTCAAGCGTCTCGCCGCCCCGGCCTCGGTGGACTCCATCCCCTCGAGCGCCCTGCAGGAGGACCACGTCTCGATGGGCTGGGCCGCGGGCCGCAAGCTGCGGCGGGCCGTGGACGGGCTGACCCGCGTGCTCGCGGTCGAGGTGCTCGCCGCGGCGCGGGCGCTCGACCTGCGGGCGCCCCTGCCTGCTCGCGGCACTGCGGCCGCGCTGCGGGCCGTGCGCGGCGTGACGCTGGGTCCCGGACCGGACCGGTTCCTGGCACCGGAGATCGAGGCCGTCGTCGAGCTGGTGCGCGACGGCCGACTGCTCGCCGCCGTGACGGCGGAGATCGGAGAGCTCTCGTGATGGACTGCAAGGGCTGGTTGCAGGAGGCGGCGCTCCGCTGCCTGCGCAACAACCTCCACCCTGACGTCGCCGAGGACCCGCAGAACCTCGTGGTCTACGGCGGCAACGGCAAGGCCGCGCGCGACCACCAGTCGCTGGAACGCATCGAGCAGACGCTGATGCGACTCGGGGACGACGAGACCCTCATGGTGCAGAGCGGCAAGCCGGTCGCGGTGTTCCGCACCTTCCCGCACGCCCCGCGCGTGCTGCTGGCGAACTCGCTGCTCGTGCCGGACTGGGCGACCTGGAAGGACTTCTGGGAGCTCGAAGCCCTGGGGCTCACGATGTACGGCCAGATGACGGCGGGCTCGTGGATCTACATCGGCACGCAGGGCATCGTGCAGGGGACGTTCCAGACGTTCGCCGCGCTGGCCGAGCAGCGGTACGACGGGACGCTGCGCGGCAAGGTCGTGCTGACCGCCGGCCTCGGCGGGATGGGCGGCGCGCAGCCGCTGGCCGTGACGATGAACGGCGGCACCTGCCTGTGCGTCGAGGTTGACCCGCAGCGGGTGCGGCGGCGCCTCGAGACGCGCTACCTCGACGAGGTCGCGCCGTCGCTCGAGAAGGCGCTCGCGCTGTGCCGTGAGGCCGCCGCCGCCGGGCGGCCGTTGTCGGTGGGCGTGGTGGCCAACGCCGCTGACGCCCTGCCGGCGCTGCTTGCGGCCGGCGAGCACGTCGACGTGGTCACCGACCAGACCAGCGCGCACGACCCCCTCAACGGCTACGTCCCCAACGGGATGTCGTTGGAGGAGGCGCTCGAGCTTCGTCGTACCAAGCCCTCGGAGTACGTCCAGCGGGCCCGGCAGGCGATGGTGGAGCACTGCGGGGCGATGGTCGGCTTCGCCCGAGCGGGCGCCGAGGTCTTCGACTACGGCAACAACCTGCGCGGCGAGGCACGGGATGGCGGACTGGCCGAGGCCTTCAGCTACCAGGGCTTCGTTCCGGCGTACATCCGGCCGCTGTTCTGCGAGGGCATCGGCCCGTTCCGCTTCGTCGCCCTCTCCGGCGACCCTGCTGACATCGCCGCGGCCGACGACGCGCTGCTGAAGGCGTTCCCGGACAACCGGTACGTGCAGCGGTGGATCCCCCTGGCGCGGGAGAAGGTGGCGTTCCAGGGGCTGCCGGCGCGGATCTGCTGGCTCGGGTACGGCGAGCGCGCGAAGGCCGGCGCGGTGCTCAACGACCTCGTGGCCCGCGGGGACATCAAGGCCCCGGTCGTCATCGGCCGCGACCACCTCGACTCGGGGTCGGTGGCCTCGCCGTACCGGGAGACGGAGGCCATGCTCGACGGCTCGGACGCGATCGCGGACTGGCCGGTGCTCGACGCGCTGCTCAACGTCGCCTCGGGTGCCGCGTGGGTGGCGGTGCACCACGGCGGCGGCGTCGGGATGGGCAAGTCGATCCACTGCGGCGCACAGGTCGTGGCCGACGGCACCCCCGACGCGGCCGTGCGGCTGGACCGGGTGCTCACCAACGACCCCGGCATGGGCGTGGTGCGGCACGCGGACGCGGGCTACGACATCGCGCAGCAGGTGGCGAGGGAGCGCGGCATCGACATGCCCTCCCTGTGACCCCGCCGCCACCCTGCCGATCATGGAGTTCTGGTACGCAGCCCACGCTCAGACGGTGGACCACAACTCCATGATCGGCGAGGAAGGGAGCGCAAGGTGAGCCTGCTCGTCCGTGGGATCGGGCACCTCGTCGCATGGGACGACGAGGCGCCGACCTCCGACGCCGCCCTGGTGCTTGACGAGGGCCGGGTCGCGTGGAGCGGCACCTCCTCGGCGGCGCCCGCCTGCGACGAGGTACTGGACGTCGAGGGCGCCTGCGTGCTGCCCGGCTTCGTGGACAGCCACACCCACGTCGTCTTCGGCGGCGACCGGGTCGAGGAGTTCACCGCCCGGTTGGCCGGAACCCCTTATGCCGCAGGCGGGATCCGTACGACGGTGGCCGCGACGAGGGCCGCCTCGGACGAGGAACTGCTCGCCCGGGCGCGCCGGCTCGCCGCCGAGGCGCTGCGCTCCGGGACGACGACGCTGGAGGTCAAGAGCGGCTACGGCCTCACCGTGGAGGACGAGCGCCGGTCGCTCGAGGTGGCCCGTCAGGTCAGCCGGCACACGACGTTCCTCGGCGCGCACGTGGTGCCGGACGGCGACCCGAGCGCCTATGTGCAGCTGGTCAGCGGTCCGATGCTCGACGCCTGTGCTCCCCTCGCCACCGCCGTGGACGCGTTCTGCGAAGTGGGGGCTTTCGACGCCGAGCAGTGCTGGACGGTGCTCTCCGCCGGAGCGGCGCGCGGGCTCGACGTCCACGTGCACGCCAACCAGCTCCGGCCGGGGCCCGGGGCGCAGCTGGCCGCGTCCCTGGGCGCGGCCAGCGCCGATCACTGCACACACCTCACAGCTGAGGACGTCCACGCACTGCGGGACGCCGCGGTGGTGGCCGTGCTGGTGCCGGTCGCGGAGTTCTCCACCCGCTCGGTCTATGCGCCGGCCCGTCGGCTGCTCGACGCCGGCGTCACCGTCGCGCTCGCGACGGACTGCAACCCGGGGACGTCCTTCACCACCTCGATGCCGTTCGTCGTGGCGCTCGCCTGCCGCGAGCTCGGCCTGACACCGCTCGAGGCGGTGCAGGCGGCGACGCTGGGCGGCGCGGCGGCGCTGCGGGACGAGACCGTGGGGCACCTGCGTGTCGGCGCGCGCGCCGACCTCGTCGTGCTGGACGCTCCCTCCGAGGCGTACCTCGCCTACCGACCGGGCGTGGACCTGGTGCGGCACGTGGTGAAGGAGGGCGTTGTTGTCCGATGACCCCTTGTGGCCCAGGGCATCGGCGTGGCTTACGTCGGGCGGGCACCCGAACGGCCCGAAGCTGGCCGTCGTCGGGGTGCCGCTCTCGCGCACCTCGATCTCCGGCTCGGGGGCGCACCTGACACCGGGTGCCGTACGGGCCGCGCTGCGGCGCTTCTCGACGTACCACGCCGGGCTCGACGTCGACCTCGAGACGGTGTCGGTGACCGACCACGGCGACCTGGACGTCGCCGACGCGGGCGTCGACGACCACCTGGCGCGCATCGACCTCAGCAGCATCACCGGCGACCTCGTGGTGGTGCTGGGAGGCGACAACGCGGTGACGCGACCGGCGATGCGGACGTTGCTGCCGCTGGCGTCGTCGGGGCTGCTCACGCTCGACGCGCACCACGACGTGCGGGGCTTCCACGCCGGTGCCACGAACGGGACGCCGGTCCGCGGGCTGGTGGAGGACGGGCTGCGCGGCGACCACGTCGTGCAGGTCGGCATCGGGACGCTGACGAACAGCCGGGCCTACCGCGACTGGTGCGAGGACCGCGGCATCCGGCTGGTCGGCGTCGATGCCTGCCGTGGGCGGGTGGGCACCACGGTGCGTGCGGAGCTCGACCGGCTGGCCGAGACCTGTGAGCACCTCTACGTCGACCTCGACGTCGACGTGCTCGACCGGGCCTACGCGCCGGGCTGCCCCGGGGCGCGGCCCGGCGGGCTCGCGCCGTGGGAGCTGCTGGAGGCTGCGGTGGAGGCCGGGCGGCACCCCGCGGTGCGGGCCGTGGACGTCACCGAGGTGGACGCCGCCGCCGACCCGACCGGGGCCACCGTCGAGGTGGCCGCGCAGTGCCTGCTGTCCGCGGCGGCAGGGCTCGCCCTGCGCGGCAGTTCTTAGGCGGTCATTGGAAACAGGCTGGGAGGCAACCGGCAGCCGCGCGTCAGGACGTGGTGACGTCAGGGCGTGACGACATAGCCCTGCATCATGTCGTTCTCCTCGTGCTCGAGGATGTGGCAGTGCCAGACGAACGCGCCGGTGTACTGGTGCTG
>JBKOVB010000072.1:0-14909 GCA_046723735.1 Actinomycetota bacterium
GCCATCAAGGTGGTTGCGCCGCGCGTGGCGCTCAACGTCATCGACCGGGCCATCCAGGTGCACGGCGGCGCGGGCGTCTCGGACGACTTCCCGCTGGCCCAGATGTACGCCGGGATGCGCACCCTCCGGCTGGCGGACGGCCCCGACGAGGTCCACCTGATGACGGTGGCCCGCCAGGAGCTCGGCAAGCACATCAGCCGCTGACCTCAGCGTCCGCACGGCGGGCGACGAGCGAGCCCGCGAACGCTTTCAGCGCAAGGCGAAGCGGTGAGGCCGGCGCGACCTGGCGCAGCAACCGAGCGGCGTCCAGCGCGGCGTCCGTGGCGGCCAGGTCGAGCGGCAGCGCGGTGAGCTGCTCGACGCCGGCGAAGCGCCGCAGCGCCGCCCTGACCTCCGCGTCGCCCGCGCCGCGGAGCCGGTTGACCACGACCGTGGTCCTCGCCTCGGGCAGCGCCGCGGCCAGCTCGCCGAGCCCGAGCACCAGCCGCCGTACGCCCAGGGGGTCAGCGCCGCCGACGACGACCACGAGGTCCGCCCGCTCCAGAACGGCGAGAGTGGCGCCGTTGCGGCGAGGCGCGAGCGTGTCGTAGGACAGCTCCTCGTCCTGCTCGAGCGAGAAGCCGCAGTCGACGACCGTGACCGCTGCCAGGGTGCGGGCGAGCTCGAGGACGACCTCCACGGCCGAGGGTCGCAGCTCGGGCCAGCGCTGCGCGTTGGCGAGCCCGGTCAGCAGCGACAGGCCCGGCACCACGGGCGCGAGCAGCCCGGTGAGCGCCGGGACGTCCAACGCCCCACGGTTGGCCAGCCGGCAGGCGGAGGCCAGCCCGGAAACCTCGTCGCTCAGTCCCAGCGCAGGGGCCAGCGTGCCGCCGTACACGTCGGCGTCCACGAGCAGCGTGGGCCAGCCGAGCAGCGCGAGCTCGCCGGCGAGGCCCGCGGCGACCGTGGACCTGCCCGGTGCGCCGGTGGGCCCCCAGACCGCCACGACCCGGCCGGCGCCCGGGGCGGCGTCGCCCTGCGCCGGAGCCGGCGTGGGCACCGGGACGGCGGCGAAGGGGTTGGCGAAGCCGTTGCCCGGCTCCGCCGCCGCGACCGCGCGCTGCACCACGGCGACCAGGTGGTCGACGCCTTCGTGGTCGGCGTGCACGTGCTGCACGCCCAGCTGCCGCAACCGCCGCTCGCCCTGCTCGTCAAGGGCAGGCACGACGCCCACCACCGCCAGACCCTGCGCGGTCAGGCGGGCCAGCACGTCGCGGTCGACCCTCGTGTACGGCGAGACGAGCACCGCCCTGGCCGCCCCTGTGGCCGCCGTGACGAGGAGGTCCTCCACGTCGGGGCACCGCCGGACGAGCACGAGCCCGAGCGCCCTGCTCTGCACTGACTCGAGGAGGTGAGCGGCCCACGGCTCCTCACCGACCGCGGTGAGCACCGTCGTCGTGCCGCCGTCCACCGTCACGCCCCTTTCGTCCGAGGTGCCAGGCATCCTGGCCCGTCGGCCTCCCGGCGTCACTCGGCCGAACGGCGGCATGCTTGCCTTCCCAAGGCAAGCGAGGGCAAACTGCAGCAACCGCAGTTGAGAGGACGCACCCGTGGCGCAACCGAGGTTTCTCACGCTGACCGACGTCGGGGAGGTCCTCAACATCTCGTCGGCGCAGACCTACGCCCTGGTCCGCAACGGGGACCTGCGCGCCATCAAGGTCGGCGGCCGCGGGCAGTGGCGCGTGGAGGCGGCCGAGCTCGAGGCCTACATCGCACGCTGCTATGAGGAGACGGCGACCTTCGTCGCCAACCACCCGTTCGGCGGCGAGGACGACGAGCCCTAGGCCAACCGCCGTACCAACGCGATCGCCCACAGGGGCAGCAGCAGCACCTGCCTGACCGCAGCGGCCCGCCGGGCGTCCTGCGGGTCGTGCTGCGCCAGGTCGACGTGGTCGGCCCCGACGCGGTCGAGGGTGCCGGTGAGCCGGGTGCCGTCGACGAGCACGACCTCGACGGTGGTGCGGTCCCGGACGAGCCCGCGCAGGGCGAACCGGAGGTCGAAGCGGCGTGCCACCTCGCCCTCGCTGTCGGGCACGTCGCTGGCGCCGCCTGCCCCTGACAGCGCGACCACCGCGGCGAGAGGGAGCAGCGCCGCCCCGCCGTCCTGCTCCGCGAGCAGCACCCAGTCGGCGCCCACGTCGGCGACCGTGCCGCTCAGCACGCCCGCGCCCTGCAGTCGCACGATCAGCGGCGCGCCGGCTGCGGGGCGCAGCCGGTCGACCAGCCGCAACCGGCCGAGCTCGCGCCGCGTCCGGTCGGCCACCTCGCCCGCCAGCTCGGCGCGCGTCTCGGCCTCGGCCTGCGCCTCCAGGTCCGCGAACAGCTGCTCCCATCGCACGGCTGCAGCCTGCCCATCCGGGTGACGCTGCGCAAGCGGCTCTTGACGCACCGTAGCGGAGGCATTAGAACGCAAACACAAGCAAACAACATCAACCACAGGTCAGGAGCCTCATATGACGCTCGCGCTCGACCTCCCTGCCCCGCTCGTGCCACTCACCACGGCACCCGTGCTGCGCGTCGTGCCCGCGCCGCCCTGCGCCCCGCCGTACGACGACGAGCTGACGTACGCCGCCCCGCTCCACCTGGTCGCGGACCCGCTGCCGCTACCGGAACCGCTGACGTACGACGAGAGCTACTGGTACGTCGAGGACCGCACCCCCACGGCCGAGCTGCCCCCGGCGCGTCCGCACGTGGGCCTGCTCGTCCAGGCGCTCGTCGAGGTGTTCGCCGGCGCCCGGCCGCTGACCCAGCTGCGCAGGCAGCTGAGCATGGAGCTCTACGCCGAGCTGGCCGGACGCCTCCACGGCGGCCGGCGGGTGCCGGGCGGGCGCCCCGAGCCTCGCTCCGTGCTGTCGGTCCACACCCAGGAGCGCCCCGAGGGCCTGGTCGAGGCCTGCGCGACGGTCCGCCGTCGGGACGGCCGGTTCCGGGCCGTCGCGCTGCGGCTCGAGGGCTTCGGCGGGCGCTGGATCTGCACCGAGATCGAGGGGGTGTGACGTGCGCGCTGTCACCTGGTAGGGCTCAGCGAACGAGAGTCGCGCCGCGGCCCGGCCGAGACGTTCTCGGCGGGGCGCGGGGCGACTCTCGTTGTTAGCCCTGGTGGCGCGGGTCGCCGTGGCAGCGCTTGTACTTCTTGCCCGAGCCGCAGGGGCAAGGAGCGTTGCGCGACGGGCCACCGCTGGTGACCTGGCCGGTGAGCGGGTCGACGGCGGCTCCGCTGGTCGCGACGCCGCCCTGGCCGTCGGGCGCGGAGTACTGCAGCTGCTGCGGACGGTCCGGGCGCCCGAACGTCTCGGGCAGCGCGGCCCCCTGGCGGGTCGCGGTGTCGGCCGGCGCCTCGACCCGAGCCTGCTCCGCCGCCGTGGGCCCGGCACCCAACGACGGCTCGACCCCCGGGGTCAGCGGGACGCCGTGGCTCTCCGTGTCCGGCTCCGGCGAGACCGGTACGGCCGGCGCCGACTCCGCGCTGGGCGCGACCGGCCGGGCCCCGACCAGGGCCTCGGGCAGCTGCGGCGGCAGGTTCTCCGCCAGGTGCTCGGGAAGCAGGGGCTCCTTGACGACCTCGCCGCCGATCTCGCCCGGGCCGGTCGCGACGAGCTGCTCGAGCGGCGGTGCCGGGGCCTCCTCGATCTGGACCTCGACGTGGAAGAGGAAGCCGACCGACTCCTCCTTGATCGCGTCCATCATCGCGGCGAACATGTCGAAGCCCTCGCGCTGGTACTCCACCAGCGGGTCGCGCTGACCCATGGCGCGCAGGCCGATGCCCTCCTGCAGGTAGTCCATCTCGTAGAGGTGCTCGCGCCACTTGCGGTCGAGGACCGACAGGAGCACCCGGCGCTCGAGCTCGCGCATGACCGGCTCGCCGTCCGGGCCGATCCCGAGCGAGGCCTCCCGACGGTCGTAGGCCTGCTGGGCGTCGGTCTTGAGCTCCTCCACGAGGTACTCGGCCGACAGCGAGGCCCGCTCCGCCTCCACGGCCTCGAGCGGGATGCCCACCGGGTAGAGGGTCTTCAGCGCGGTCCAGAGCTTCTCCAGGTCCCAGTCCTCCGGGTAGCCCTGGCCCGTCTCGGCGTACACGTAGCCCTCGACGACGTCGTCGACCATCGCGCGGACCTGCTCGTGGAGGTCGGCGCCGGAGAGCACCTTGCGGCGCTCCTCGTAGATGACCGTCCGCTGGCGGTTCATGACCTCGTCGTACTTGAGGACGTTCTTGCGGATCTCGAAGTTCTGCGCCTCGACCTGCGTCTGCGCGGACCGGATGGCGCGCGAGACCATCTTCGACTCGATCGGGACGTCGTCAGGGATGTTGAGGCGGGTCATGATCGCCTCGACCGCACCCGCGTTGAACAGGCGCATGAGGTCGTCGCCGAGCGACAGGTAGAACCGCGACAGGCCGGGGTCGCCCTGACGGCCCGAGCGGCCGCGCAGCTGGTTGTCGATGCGCCGCGACTCGTGCCGCTCGGTGCCCAGCACGTAGAGACCGCCGCTGGCGACGACCTCCTCATGCTCGACCGCGACGGCGGCCTTGGCCTTCTCGAGCGCCGGGCCCCAGGCCGCCTCGTAGTCCTCGGGGGTCTCGACGGGCGACAGCCCGCGGGCCCGCAGCTCGCGCTCCGCGAGGAACTCCGGGTTGCCACCGAGCATGATGTCGGTGCCGCGACCGGCCATGTTGGTGGCCACCGTGACGGCGCCCTTGCGCCCGGCCTGCGCCACGATGGTCGCCTCACGCTCGTGCTGCTTGGCGTTGAGGACCTCGTGCGGGATGCCGCGCTTGTTCAGCAAGTTGGAGAGGTACTCGGACTTCTCCACCGACACCGTGCCGACGAGCACCGGCTGGCCGGCCTCGTGCTTCTCGGCGATGTCCTCGACCACGGCGTCGAACTTCGCGACCTCGGTCTTGAAGACCACGTCCGCCTCGTCGTCGCGGACCATCGGGCGGTTGGTCGGGATGGGCACCACGCCGAGCTTGTAGGTCTGGTCGAACTCCGCGGCCTCGGTCGCCGCCGTACCGGTCATCCCGGCGAGCTTGCCGTAGAGGCGGAAGTAGTTCTGGAGGGTGATCGTGGCGAGCGTCTGGTTCTCGTTCTTGATCTCGACGTTCTCTTTGGCCTCGATCGACTGGTGCATGCCCTCGTTGTAACGACGACCGGCCAGGATGCGGCCGGTGAACTCGTCGACGATGAGCACCTCGCCGTTCTGCACGACGTAGTCCTTGTCGCGCTTGAACAGCGTGTGCGCCTTGAGCGCGTTGTTGAGGTAGCCGACGAGCGGCGTGTTGACGGCCTCGTAGAGGTTGTCGATGCCGATCTGGTCCTCGACCTTCTCGACGCCGGTCTCGAGGATCGCGACGGTCCGCTTCTTCTCGTCGACCTCGTAGTCGACGTCGCGGACCAGCCGCGGCACGATCCGTGCGAACTCCGTGTACCACTTCGTGGCCAGGTCGGCCGGGCCGCTGATGATGAGCGGGGTGCGGGCCTCGTCGATGAGGATCGAGTCGACCTCGTCGACGATGGCGTAGTGGTGACCGCGCTGGACGAGCTCGTCCAGGCTCCACGCCATGTTGTCGCGCAGGTAGTCGAAGCCGAACTCGTTGTTGGTGCCGTAGGTGATGTCGGCCTGGTACTGCGGGCGCCGCTGGTCCGGCGTCTCGTTGGCGAGGATGCAGCCGACCGACAGGCCGAGGAAGCGGTGGACGCGGCCCATGGTCTCGGCGTCACGCTTGGCGAGGTAGTCGTTGACGGTCACGACGTGCACGCCGTTGCCGGTGAGGGCGTTCGCGTACGCCGGGAGCACGCACGTGAGGGTCTTGCCCTCACCGGTCTTCATCTCGGCGATGTTCCCGAGGTGCAGGGCCGCGCCGCCCATGACCTGGACGTCGAAGGGCCGCTGGCCCAGCGTCCGCCAGGCCGCCTCGCGGGCGACCGCGAACGCCTCGATGAGGATGTCGTCGACGTCCTCGCCGTCCGCCAGCCGCTTCTTGAAGACGTCGGTCTCCTGCCGGAGCTCGGCGTCGGAGAGCTTCTTGACGTCGTCCTCGAGGTCGTTGACGTGGTCGGCGATCGCCTTGAGCCGGCGGAGGGTCTTGCCCTCCCCGGCACGCAGGATCTTGGTCAGCACCATCGCTCGCTCGACTCCCTCGTCAGTCCGTCAGGCCGATCCTAGGCGTCCCTTCCTGGCAGGGTGTCCGCATGGAGCCCGTCGAGATCACCGCGGGGCGGCTGCACCTGCGCCCCTGGACGCCGTACGACGAGGACGCGCTGCTCGCGATCTTCACCGACGCGGAGGCGGTCCGCTGGACGCCGCTCCCCGTCCCCTTCCCGCGCGAGGAGGCGAGGCGGCGGCTGACCGAGGTGTATCCGCAGGTGTGGAGCAGCGGCCGGGGCACCCCGCTGGCCGTCCTCGACGCCGTGACCGCTGAGGTGCTTGCCTGGGTGGCGCTGTTCGACGTCGAGGACGGGCGGGCCGAGATCGGCTGGTCCGCGCTGCCGTCGGCCCGGGGCCGGGGAGTCACCACGGACGCGGTCGCGGCGCTGTGCCGCTGGGGCTTCGCTGCGCTGGACCTCGAGGTGATCGACGCCCTGATCGCCGTCGGCAACTGGCCGTCCCTGGCGGTTGCGCAGAAGTGCGGCTTCACCGTCGAAGGCACCCGCCGGCGCTCGATGCTGCAGCGCGGCCGGCGCCTCGACGCCTGGAGCGCGAGCCTGGTGCGCGGGGAGGACGTCGCGGACCGCAGGCCCCTGGTCACCCCCGTGCTGAGCGACGGGGTGGTGACGCTGCGCCGGTTCCGCGCTGAGGACGCCGCCGAGGTGGCCAGGGCCTGCGACGACCCGCTCACGGCCCACTGGCTGCCGGTGCCCTCGCCGTACACGCTGGCCGACGGCCGGGCCTACGTCGAACAGGTCGTGCCGAGCGGCTGGGCGGACGGCAGCTCGGCGACCTTCGCCGTCGTCGACGCCGGCTCCGGGCAGTTCTTGGGCGACGTGAGCCTCAAGCTGCCGCACCGCGACCCGCTGCGGTTCGGCGAGGTGGGCTACTGGACCGCACCGTGGGCGCGCGGCCGGGGCGTGGCCAGCCGGGCCACCGCGCTGGTCGCGACCTGGGGTCTCGAGCAGCTCGGCCTCAACCGGGTGGAGCTGTTCGCGGACGTCGAGAACGTCGCGTCGCAGCGGGCGGCGGAGAAGGCCGGTTTCGTGCGGGAGTGCGTCGCGCGACGGGCCCGCCCCGACCGGCAGGGCGCCGGCCGCGACATGGTGCTGTTCAGCCGCGTGCGCTGAACCTAGGTGATCTCGAGGAGCTTCTCTCGCACGGCGTACACGACCGCCTCCATCCGCGAGTGCAGCTGCAGCTTCTCGAGGATGTTGCGGATGTGGTTCTTCACCGTGTTCTCGGAGATGAACAGCTGCTTGGCGATGTCGCGGTTGTTGAGGCCCTTGGCGACAAGCTTGAGGACCTCCATCTCACGGTCGGTGAGCCGCGGTGCCGGCACCTGCTGCCGCTCGTCGGTCTTCTTCACCATCGCGGCGAACTCGGTGAGGAGCTTCGACGCCATCGAAGGACTGATCAGCGACTGGCCGCCGTGCACCGCGCGGATCGCGGAGGCGACCTCCTCGATGCTGATCTCCTTGAGGAGGTACCCCATCGCGCCTGCCTTGATGGCGTCGTAGAGGTCGGCCTCCTCGTCGGAGATCGTCAGCATGATGATCTTCGCGGAGGGCACCGCGTCGTGGATCGCGGTGCAGGCGTCGATGCCGCCCCGCTTGGGCATGCGGACGTCCATCAGGACGATGTCGGGCAGCGCCTCCGCGGCGACGTCGACGGCCTCCGATCCGTCGGAGGCCTCGCCGACCACCTCGATGTCGGGCTCCTGCTCGAGGACCATCTGAAGGCCCCGACGGAACAGCGCGTGGTCGTCGACCACGAGCACCCTGATCGGCTCGACGACCAGACCGCCGGGCGGTGCAGCGGCTGTTTCGTCGGTCACGGAGTCCTCCTGATGGGGGTGTGGGGCGTGGTCTCCTAGTCCGATGATGTCATGCCGCCCTCACCCCTGGCTGCACCTCACCTGACGGCGAGCCGGATCACCCCGTAGTCATAGCCGTGCCGCCGGTAGACGACGCTGGCCAGACCGGACTCCTTGTCGCAGAACAGGAAGAAGTCGTGCCCCACGAGCTCCATCTCGTGCAGGGCGTCGGACGTCGTCATCGGGTCGGCGTGGTGGGTCTTGTCGCGGACGATGAGCGCCGCCGTGTGGTCGACGGAGCGCTCGCCCTCGCGCTCCTCCTCCACCTGGGCCTCGACGGGCGTCCCGTTGGCCAACGAGGTGGCGAACTCCCCCGCCGACGCGGGGGTGCGCGAGCCGTGGTGCACGCGACGGCGGTCGTGGGTGCGCCGCAGCCGCCCTTCCAGCTTCTGCGTGGCCGCGTCCAGGGCCGCGTAGAACGTGTCGGCCGTCGCCTCGGCCCGGACCACCGGGCCCTTGCCTCTCACGGTGATCTCCACGCGCTGGCACACCGCGGCCTGGCGCGGGTTCTTCTCGTGGAAGAGCTCGACGTCGACGTGGTAGACGCGCGGGTCCAGCCTCTCGGCGAGGGAGAGCTTGTCCTGCACGTGCACGCGGAAGTGCTCGGGCACCTCGACGTTTCGGCCCTTCACCACGATGTCCAACGCGGCCTCCTCGGTCGTCCTGATGGGAGCGCGCGGCCGGACGGGCCTCTTGCGGCACCTCCTCCCCTGTCGGCTGAGCCCGGTCGGACGCGCCCGGTGCTACCTGTGCACCTGCTCCGACGCTAGCCCCGTTCGCGGGCGGGTGTGAAGACTTGACGCACGTCCGGGTGAGATCCGCCGAAACAAGCCCGGCGCGCGGTGGCGGCGACGACCGCAGCACCTACGACGACATGCCCCGCGGCGTTCAGCGCCCGGGTCGCCTCGACCAGCGTGGCCCCCGTCGTCATGACGTCGTCCACGACGACCACCCCCGGGGAGGTCGTCCCACCCGGCCTCGCCGCCCGCAACGCGCCCTGCAGGTTCGCGGCTCGCTGCGCCGTCGTGAGCCCGGCCTGGTCGCGGGTGCGTCGAGCCTGGTGCAGCAGCCGCACCGCCTCCGCCCCGGGCACGGCGGCGGCCGCGTGCCGGGTCAGTCGCCACACCGGGTCGTGCCCCCTCCGGCGTACGGCGACAGCTGAGCTCGGCACCGGGCACAGCAGCACGGGACCACTTCCGGCGACGAGCCGGACGGGCCCCGCGAGCGCATCACCCAGAGGCGCGGCCAGGGCCAGCCGGCCGTGCTCCTTGTGGGCGAGCAGCACGGCCTTCGCGGGCCCGTCGTACCGGCAGGCGGCGGCCACGGGGGGCAAGCCCGACGGGCAGGGGTCCGGCCGGACCAGCCCGACAGGGGTGGCCGTGAGCAGGGCTCGGCAGGCCGGGCACAGCAGGGCTGCAGAGGCCTCGCAGCCGGCGCAGCGGCGGGGCAGCACGAGGTCGAGCAGGTCGTTGACGAGCGCGGGCAGCACGCGCAGAGCCTGGTCCCGCGGGCCGCCCGGCGCGCGACGGGCTGTGGACGGTCAGCCGGGATAGGCGGGGGCGCTGGCCGCGTCGGACTGCACCTGGCGGAACGGGCCGCCGGTGGACAGGTGCAGCCTCCCGCCGGAGACGACCAGCACGCCCACCGGCGAGGCGGTCACGGCGGTCGGCCTCAGACCGACGATGTCGAGGACGCTCGCCTCCGAGCCGTCCACCGCGAGCCGGACGACCTGGTCGTCCCGGGTCAGCGAGCCCAGCGCGACGAGCTCCGTGCTGGCTGCCCAGGTGACGTCCTTGACCCGGTGCAGCGCGGGGAGCGGCTGCGTCAGGGCCTTCACCACGGGGCCGTCGGCGGCGGTGTCCAGCCGCCCGACGTACAGCCGGTCGCCGACGACGAGCGCGACGCGCACCCCGTCGCGGGACAGGGCCAGCGCCCGGATGCGGCCCGGCGGCAGGCCCTCGACCGGCACCGGGTGCACGCCGTCGTCGACGCGGACCAGCTCGCGCTCACCGCGCACCAGCCACAGCCCCAGCTGGCCGGCGCCCCAGCGAGGTGACCGCAAGCCGGACCCGTGGGCGGCCACCGGATACGTGGAGCCGCGCAGCGTCCCCACCCGGACCGTGTCCCCGCCTGACCCGTGCTCGAGGAGCGCCACCCGTCCGCGGTCCGGCGTGACGGCCACCTCGTCCACCGGGAAGGCGCCGTTGGTGCCCGGCTCGCCGACGGTGGCGGGCCCGGCCGGAAGGTCGACCGAGGCACGCAGCCGGCGGTCGGAGACGAAGAAGTACGGCGGCTTCGGGCCGAGGCCCTCGGGGTCGTACGCACCCCACGCGTCGGCGTCCTGCGTGCCCTCGCCATCGGGCAGCGGGCTGCCGTCGACGAGCAGTCGCAGCTGCTGGAACCCCGACCCGAGCGTGCGCAACGTCCAGACGAGCTGGGCGGACAGGTCTTCGGCGGCCGAGCCCCGTGGGCGCGACGGCATGCCGGTGAGGTCGACGGTGACGACACCGTTGGCGCTCTGGGTCACCGGGCGACGCAGGCGGGTCCCGGTCGGCACCGCGGTCCGGACGCTGCTGCCGAGCGCCTGCGACGGCGGGCGGAGCAGCCGTGCCACGAGGATGCCCGCGAGGTCGGGACCCGCCGGGACGAAGACCCGGTCGGGCACGAGGTGCGGCGAGTGCTGCGCGCTCTGCGACGCGAGGTAGTACACGGGTACGGCGGCGAACGAGCGCTGCCGGTCGGCGGCCGTGAGCCGCAGCCCGTCAGGGACCGAGGTGAGCAGCCACTGGCCGCCGACCCTCCGGAGCCCGTAGGTCTCCGCGACCCGTCGGGAGGGGCGCACGACGTACGAGCCGTCGGCCCGCACCTCGTCGCTGAGGAGCGAGGTGACCTGCACGGTGGCGGTGGACGGCGACGCGCCGGGCTCCTGCGCCACCACGAGGTGGTCAGGGTCGTAGACGCGCACCACGGTGTCGTCGTGCCAGCCGACCCGGGCGGACGGCGTGAGGAACTGGCGGGCGATGCCGTGCCGGTCGTCACTGTCGGCCTGGGCGCCCAGGAAGCCCAGGACCGTCTCGGCCGGCGTCGCGTCCTTGCGCGGCCCGGGCGGGATGACCTGCAGCGGTGCGACCTGCCGGGGGTCAGCGACCAGGTCACCCGCGGGATGCACCTCCTGCGACAGCGGCAGCGAGCAGGCCGAGACCAGCATCGGCAGCGCGAGCCCGAGCAGCAGGAGGCGCTTCACGTGACCTCCACCTGGGGTCGCAGCTGCAGCGGGCTCTCGCCGAGCGTGCCCCCGACCCGGTGCGGGAGGGTGAGCCGGAAGGATGCTCCCTCCCCCGGGGCCCCCCATGCCTGCAGCGTGCCGCCGTGCAGCCGGGCGTCCTCCAGGGCGATGGCGAGCCCCAGGCCGGTGCCGCCGGTGGTGCGGGCGCGGGACGGGTCGCCGCGCCAGAACCGGGTGAAGACCAGGGCGGCCTCGCCGGGGCGCAATCCCACGCCGTGGTCGCGGACGACCACGGCCACCCCGCCCGGCCCGTCGCCCACCGTCACCTCGACCGGGCGCCCCTCGCCGTGCTCCACCGCGTTCACCAACAGGTTCCTGAGGATGCGCTCGACGCGGACGTGGTCGACCTCGGCGACCGCTGGGCCGTCCGCGTGCACGAGCACGTCCATGCCCCTGCGGTCGGCGAGCGGGCGGGTGCCGTCCACGACCCGTTGCACCAGCCCGACGAGGTCGAGCGGCTCGGCCTCGAGCGCCGCGGCACCGGCGTCGAACCGCGAGATCTCGAGCAGCCCGATGAGCATCTCCTCGAACCGGTCCAGCTCGTTCTGCAGCAGCTCAGCGCTGCGCGCGGCCGCGGGGTCGAGCGACCCGCGGCGCTCGTGGAGCAGGTCTGCCGCCATCCGGACCGTGGTCAGCGGCGTGCGCAGCTCGTGACTGACGTCCGACACGAACCGCCGCTGTACCCGGGACAGGTCTTCCAGCTGCCGGATCTGGGTCTGCAGGGCCTGCGCCATGGAGTTGAACGTCGAGGCGAGCCGGGCGATCTCGTCCTCGCCGCGGACGGTCATGCGCTCCTCGAGCCGGCCGGCCGCGAGCCGCTCGGCGGTCCGGGCCGCGAGCCGCACCGGCAGGACGACCTGCCGGGCCACCAGGCCGGTGATGACAGCGAGCGCGGCGACGAGCAGCCCGCCCGCGACGGCGGCGGTCCGGCGTACCAGGGCGAGGGTGTCGTCCTCGGCGGTGAGCGGGAACAGGTGGAACAGCTCGTACGGGCCCAGGTCAGTGGTGAGGTTCGCGCCCACGACCAGCTGGTCGTGGCCGTGGATGTGCTGGTAGACGTACGCCGAGGGCAACCCTGTCTGGAGGGCCTTGACGAGCCGCGGCGGGACGTCGGCCTGCGTGATGCCAGGCGACGCGAAGGACTTCGCCTCCCCGCCGGCCGGCGTCAGCAGCACGGCGTACTGCTCACCACCCTGACCGCGCTGGTTGAGGGACTGCGCCACCTCCTGCAGCCGCGCTTCCAGCGCCTGCGGGCTCTGGCCGCCGGGGCCGCCGGCCAGCGCGTCCTGCGCCTGCGTCAGGCCGGACCGCGCCTCGGTGAGCGCCGACCGGGTCTTGGCGTCGACGAGACCGCGGCCCACCTGCCCGATGAGCAGGAAGGCGAGCATGGTCACGACGACGCCGCTGACGAACAGCGTCGTGACGACCACCCGTGTCTGCAGCGAGCGCCGCCAGCGGCGCAGCCCACGCTGCGCCAGGTGCGAGGTCCGCGACCGCGCACCGACGGGAGCGGGCGTGCGGCTCAGGCGGGACCGGCCTTGTACCCGACGCCGCGCACGGTGAGCACGACCTGGGGGCGCTCCGGGTCGCGCTCGACCTTGGCGCGCAGGCGCTGCACGTGGACGTTGACGAGCCGGGTGTCCGCGGCGTGCCGGTAGCCCCAGACCTGCTCGAGCAGGGTCTCGCGGGTGAAGACCGACCGGGGGCGGCGGGCCAGCGCGAGCAGCAGGTCGAACTCCAGCGGCGTGAGCGAGATGGGGACCCCGGCCCGGGTCACGGCGTGCCCCGGCACGTCGATGCACACCGGGTCGTCGATCGGCCCGATCGTGAGCTGCTCGGGGGCACCGTCGTGGGTGCGCAGCCTCGCGCGCACCCGCGCGATCAGCTCCTTGGGCTTGAACGGCTTGACGACGTAGTCGTCCGCACCGCTCTCGAGACCCAGCACGACGTCCGTCGTGTCCCCCTTCGCGGTGAGCATCACGATCGGCACGCCGCTCTCGGCCCGGATCTGGCGGCACACCTCGATGCCGTCGGTCCCCGGCAGCATCAGGTCGAGCAGCACGACGTCCGGCTTCTCGCGGCGGAAGGCGCCGAGCGCGGCGTCGCCGTCGGCCACGAAGGCGGGCTCGAACCCCTCGCCGCGCAGCACGATGCCGAGCATCTCCGCGAGGGCGGGGTCGTCATCCACCACCAGGACGCGTCCGGTCATGCACCCATCGTCGCACCCCCGCGGCGCTGCACATGGAACGATGAGAGCCCCCGAGCCCCGAGGAGCACGATGACCGAGCCGCCCGCGGGCTGGACCGGCCCCGGCGAGCAGCCGCCCGGCGACCAGCTGCCCGGCTACGGCCCGCCGCCGGAGTACCCGCCGCCGGGCTACGCGGCGGCTCCCGGGTACGCGCCGCCGCCCGGCTACGGACCGCCCCCGGGCTACGGGACGACCGCGGGGTACGGCACGCCGCCTGGGTCCGCGCCGTACGGCGCACCAGCCGCGTGGGGGTACCCGCCGCCGTACGGCGACGTCCCCAAGCCCGGGGTCGTGCCGCTGCGGCCGCTCACCATCGGTGAGCTCCTCGACGGCGCGGTGCAGGTGATCCGCCGCTACCCGAAGCCGACCCTCGGGCTGTCGGCGCTCATCGCGCTGGTGACGACGGCGCTCAACCTGCTGCTGATCCTCAGCATCGACCTCGACGCCATGACCCGCGACCTGCGGGCCGACGGCGGCGACACCTCGTTCAGCACGAATGTGGGAGGCGGCCCCGGCAGCACCGGTCCCGGATCGCTCGTCGGCTGGCTCGCCGGCCTGGTGCTCACTGGTGCGCTGGTCGCCGTGGTCGGCAAGGCCGTACTGGGCCGGGCCACGACCTTCGGCGAGGTCTGGCAGGAGGTGCGGCCTCGCCTGTGGGCGCTGCTCGGTCTGTCGCTCCTGACCGGGCTCGTCGTCGCGGCGCCGTTCGTGGTGGGCGTCCTCGTCGCTGTCGTCCTGTACGCCGTCGCCGGGGGCGGCGGGCTCGCCCTCGGGATCCCGCTCGCGCTCGCCGGCGGGGTCGCGTCGGCCTATCTGTATGTCCGACTCTCGCTCGCTCCCGCCGTGCTCGTGCTGGAGAAGGCCCGCATCCGCACCGCGCTGTCCCGCTCGGGCGTGCTCGTCAAGGGCTCCTGGTGGCGCGTGCTCGGCATCCTGCTGCTGGCCGGCCTGATCACGACCGTGGTGTCGGGGGTCCTCGTGGTGCCGCTCACGATCGTCGGGGGTGTCGTGGCCTTCACCAGCGACGCCTCGAGCGGTTCGGTGGCGCTGTTCGTCGTCCTCACCCAGGTCGGTGCGGGGTTGGCCACCGTGCTCGTCGCACCCTTCAGCGCGGGCGTGAAGGCCCTGCTGTACGTCGACCGGCGGATGCGCGCGGAGGGTCTGGACCTGACGCTGCAGGCGGCCGCGCAGCGGTGAGCCTGCCCCTGCTCGCGGACCTGCCCGGCCGGGACGAGGCCCGGGAGGCGGCGCAGCGCGAGCTGTCCAAGCCGGCCTACAAGGCCGCGGAGCCCTCGTGGACCGAGCGGCTCCTGAAC
>JBKOVB010000159.1:0-13803 GCA_046723735.1 Actinomycetota bacterium
CTGCAGCAGCAGCGCGCCGGCCACGAGGACCGCGGCCGCGGCGGCCCCCGAGAGCCAGGCCCGTCGCCCGCGCGGCCGGCGGGCCGGCGTCGGAAGCTCCAGCGGCGGTACGGCGAACCCCTGGGCCGCCTCGTCCAGCAACTGCTGGATCTCCTCGTCGGTCAGCATGGCGTTCACTGCGCCACCTCCTCGGGGGTCACCCACGCGACGAGGCGGGGGTCCTGCGCGAGCCGCTGGCGCGCGTCGTACAGGCGGCTCTTGACGGTGCCGGGGCGTCGGTCGATCGCGACCGCGATCTCCTTCTCCGACAGCCCGGCGTAGTAGCGGAGCACGAGCGGGACGCGCAGCGACTCGGGCAGCAGCGCCAGCGCCGCCAGCACGTCGCCGGCGAGGGCGGACAGCTCGGCCCGGTCCTGCGGCGTCGGCTGCGGGTCGGCGACGGTGGCGAGCCCGAGGTCGCCGTCGTCCTTGCCGGTGCGCGCCCGCTCGGCCCGGATCCGGGACACGCAGGCATTGACCACCACGCGGTAGAGCCAGGCGCGGCGTCCCTCCCCTGCCGGGATCGCGTCCCGGAAGCGCACGACCCGCAGGAACGCCTCCTGCACCGCGTCCTGCGCGTCGAGGGGGTCACGCAGCACGAGGCAGGCGGTGCGGTAGGCGGTCGGGTAGTCCCGTTCGAGCCACTCGTCGAGGTCGTCCACGCGAGTACGACGCAGCGCGGCGTGATTCGGTTCGCCTCAGCGTGTCGCGATGCAGGCGGTGCCGATCTCGCGGAACCCCAGCCGCGAGTAGACCCGGGCCACCGCCTCGTCCGTCGCCGACAGCCACAGGAGCCGGGCGCCCCGTCGTACGGCGTCCTTCGCGAGGACGGCCGTGACGGCGGCCGCAAGCCCTTGCCTCCGGTACGCCGGGAGCGTGCCCACCCCGGTGATCTCGGCCGTGTCGCCGACGACCGTGCAGGCCCCGCGCGCCACCGGCGCGCCGTCGACCCATGCGCCGACGACGTAGGGCCGTCCCTGCGCCACCCGCTCGGCCCGCCGGGCCTGCACCTCGGGGGACATCGGTGGCTCGGCGTGGACCGCCTCGAGCCCCTCGTCGCCGACCTCGGTTCCGGGGTGCGCGAAGGCCACGTGCGCCACCGCCTCGACCCGGGCCAGCTCCTCGCCGGCCGGCCGCACCGCGACCTGAGGTTCGAGCGGCAGCAGCTCGTCGCTGCGCGCCACGAGCAGCGGGTGGTGACGGACCTTCAGGCCGGCGGCGGACGCCAGCTCCTCCAGGCCTTCCGGACGCCCGTGCACCCACTCGAGGGCCAGCGGCAGCTCCAGGGCGTGTTGACGCCGCAGCACCGTGTCGAGGTCGGCCGCGGAGACCGGCCCGCGGCCGGAAGGCCTTGCGTACCAGGGATGATAGGACGCCTCGGTCGGCACGAACAGCCGCAACGAGCCGTGCTCCTCGACGGTGGCGGCGCTGCGCGGGACCTCGTCGCAGTACCGGTCGACGGTGGCAAGCTCCGCGTCCCGGCCCATCAGCCCTCCTCCTCCGCCTACTGCGGGAGCAGCTTCTGCACGAACTCCTCCAGCTGGACCGCGTTGCGGACCTCGACCATCTCGATGTGCTCAGCGTAGGCACGGGTGGCGCTGTCGCCGCTGCCCCAGTAGGCCTGGGGCTCGGGGTTGAGCCAGTAGGCGTGCCGGGCCCGGGCCACCAGCTGCTTGAGCGTCTGCACGCCGGTCGCCCGGTAGTTGTTGCGCGCGTCGCCCAGGATCAGCAGCGACGTCTTGGGTCCCACCGCGTCGGGGTACTGCTCGGCGAACGCCTCGATGGAGTGCCCGTAGTCGCTGTGCCCGTCGAACCAGACCAGCTTCGCCTGCGCGTTCATCCGGGCCAGGGCGTCCGCCACGTCCCCGCCAGGCGTGAAGTAGTCGGTGACCTCGTCGCAGGTGTCGATGAACGCGAACGCCCGCACCTTCGAGAACTGCTCGCGCAGCGCGTACGCCAGCATCAGCGTGAAGTGCGCGAACCCCGCCACCGAGCCGCTCACGTCGCACAGCACGACCAGCTCCGGCTTGTGGGGCTTGTGCGGCTTGTGGTGCGTGACGAGCGGCACGCCTCCGGTCGCGAGCGACGCCCGGACCGTACGACGGAAGTCGAGCTTTCCCTGACGCCCCAGGCGTCGACGGGCCGTGAGCCGGGTCGCCAGGCGGCGCGCGAGCGGGAACACCTGACGCCGGAGCTCGGCCATGTCGGACCGGGAGGCGCGCAGGAAGTCGACCTGCTCGGCCAGCGGCTGCACCGCGGTCTTGGCGATCTGTTCGGCGCCGCGGTCCTCGGCCAGCCTCCGTCGTACCTCGCCCTCGACCAGCTCCTGGAACTGCTTGATGCGTTCGGTGAGCGTCTGGCGCGCGACCTTCTCCGCCATGCCGCCCCGCTCCTGCCCGGCGAGGAGCGCCTCCAGCATCGACGCCATCAGCGTCTCGGGCGACAGCGACCGCAGCACGCGGTAGGAGAACCAGGACTGCCGCCCGGGGGCGGTGTCGGCGCGGCCCAGGCTCTGCACCACCTGCCGGGCGAAGCGGCGCAACGCCTCCTCGTCGCCGTCGAGCAGCAGGTCCTTGAGCAAGGCGCGCAGCAGGTCGACGTCCGGCGGTGCGCCGTCGTCCGGCAGGTCTTCGTCCTCCTCGACGCGGGTGGGGTCGCCGAGCACCGGTGGGAACCAGAGGTCGAAGAGCATGTCGAACGTCGTACGGTGCGCGGGCCGCTTGAGAACGCAGGCCGCGTACGCCGCCCGCAACGCCTCACGGTCGAGCAGGTCGACCGCGCCCATCGCCCGGGTCGCGTCGATGACCTCGGCCAGGCTGACGGTCAACCCCGCCTGGCGCAGCGCGTCGAGGAACGCGATCTCGCGCTCGAGCAGGCCCGCGGACATGGCTAGTTCAGCTTCAGCTGCTCGACGGCTCGGCCGTGGTCGCTCGCGTGCTTGAGGACCACGCCCAAGGTGCCCTTGACGGCCTCCTCGTCGAGGGTGTCGATGCCGAGCGCGACGAGGGTGTGCGCCCAGTCGATGGTCTCCGCGATGCTCGGCGACTTCTTGAGCTCCAGCGCCCGCAGCGCCCGGATCGTGCGGACCAGCTGGTCGGCGAGCTGCTCGGCCACCTCGGGCACGCGCGACAGGACGATGGCCTTCTCACGGTCGGCCGCGGGGTAGTCGAGGTGGAGGTAGAGGCAACGGCGCTTGAGCGCCTCGGACAGCTCGCGCGTGGCGTTGGAGGTGAGGAAGACCAGGGGCCGCCGGACCGCCCGGATGGTGCCGAGCTCCGGGATCGTGACCTGGAAGTCGGAGAGCACCTCGAGGAGCAGGCCCTCGACCTCGACGTCGGCCTTGTCGGTCTCGTCGATGAGCAGCACGGTGGGCCGCGGGTTGCGGATCGCCGTCAGCAGCGGACGGCTGAGCAGGAACTCCTCGGCGAACACGTCGTCGTGGATCTCGTCCCACTTGGTGTCGTCGCCGGCCGCCTGGATCCGCAGCAGCTGCTTCTTGTAGTTCCACTCGTACAGCGCCCGGGCCTCGTCCAGTCCCTCGTAGCACTGCAGCCGGATGAGCTCGGAGTCGGTCGCCAGCGCGACGGACTTGGCCAGCTCGGTCTTGCCGACGCCCGCCGGACCCTCGATGAGGAGCGGCTTGCCGAGCCGGTCTGCCAGGAAGACCGTGGTCGCGATCGCGTGGTCGGTCAGGTAGCCCGCGGCGCCGAGGCGCTGCTGGACGTCGTCGACGGACGCGAACTGGGGCTGCAGCACGGAGACTCCTCAAGTGGCGGACCGAGCGTCATTCTGGCCCACCCGTGACGATCTGCGCGCGGGGGCTGTCCCTTGTCGGTGCCCGGGGTTAGCGTCCGACCTCATCACCCCCCTCGACGAAAGGGCGCACCCCATGCCCGAGAAGTCCTCCTACCAGCCCGGCGAACCGACCTGGGTCGACCTGGCCACCGACGACCTCGACGCCGCGATCGCCTTTTACACGGGGCTGTTCGGCTGGGAGGTCGAACGGGGCGGTGAGGAGATGGGCGGCTACAGCCTCGCCCTGCGCAACGGGAAGCGCCTGGCCGGGATCTCGCCCAAGATGCAGCCCGCGCAGCCCACCGCCTGGAGCTGCTACGTGAGCACCGACGACGCCGACAAGACCGCCGAGCTCGTGCAGGGCGCCGGGGGCGCCGTGATGGTGCCGCCCATGGACGTGATGGACATCGGCCGCATGGCGGTCTTCCTCGACCCCACCGGCGCGGCCATCTCGGCGTGGCAGCCCCGCCTGCACACCGGCGCCGAGGTGATCGGCGAAGAGGGCACGTTCTCCTGGAGCGAGCTCTCGAGCCGGGACCAGGATCGGGCGATCCCGTTCTACGAGTCGGTCTTCGGGTGGGTGGCGCACCGCAGCCCCGGCTACACCGAGTTCCACCTCGGCGAAGAGACGGTCGCCGGGTGCATGGACATGCCCGAGATGGTGCCGGCCGAGGTCCCGTCGTACTGGATGCCCTACTTCCAGGCCGAGGACCCCGCCGCCAAGGCGCAGGAGGCCGCGGGACTGGGCGGCACGCTGCTGGTGCCGTTCATGGAGATGGAGAACGTCGCCTTCTCCGTCGTCCAGGACCCGCAGGGCGCGGTGTTCGGGCTGCTCAAGCTCAGCTACTGAACGCGCAGAACCCGGCCCTGGGGAGCGCTGCGCACGCCCGCTAGGTTCCGAGCATGACCACCGTCGCCTTCCTGGGGCTCGGGCGCATGGGCGTGCCGATGGCCGCCCACGTCGCCCGGGCCAGCCACGAGCTGACCGTCTGGAACCGCACCCCCGGCCGCGCGGCACCGCTCGTGGAGCTGGGCGCGAAGGAGGCGAAATCTGTCGCCGACGCCGTCAGCGACGCCGAGGTGGTGGTGCTCATGCTCTTCGGCCCGGAGGCCGTGCGCGAGGTCCTCGCCCAGGTCGTCCGGCACGCCCCTGCCGGCACCCTGGTGGTCGACAGCTCCACGATCGGCCCCGACGCCGCGCACGAGTTCGCGCGCACCTGCGCCGAGGCCGGCCTGCGGTACGTCGACGCGCCTGTCGCGGGGACGGTGAAACCCGCCACGGAGGGCACTCTCGGCGTGTTCCTCGGCGGGAGCTCCGAGGACGTGGCCCAGGCGCGTCCCCTGGTCGAGCTCTGGGGCGACCCGGCCAGGGTTCTGCACGTCGGAGGGGTCGGCACCGGCAGCGCCCTCAAGCTCTGCGTCAACCAGAGCCTTGGCCTGATGGCCGCAGGTCTCGGGGAGTCCTTGCGGCTGGGCCGCGACCTCGGCCTCGACCGCGACCTGCTGCTCCTGGTGCTGTCGCGCTCGGCGTACGGCTGGTACCTCGACCAGAAGCACGAGATGGTCCAGCTCGGCGACTACTCGGGCACCACGTTCTCCGTAGACCTCATGACGAAGGACCTGGAGCTCGCGGTGAAGGCGGCCGACAGCGACCTCGTCGTGACCCGGGCTGCACTCGAGCAGGCGCGCCGGACGATCGCGGCCGGGCACGGCGGCGAGGACTACGCGTCCATCACCGGCCACGTCGCGGACGAGGGCGCGGCCGGCTCGTTCTGATCGGGTCGCGCCGTCAGCGCACGTGACCGTCCCCGGTGACGACGTACGTCGTGCTGGTCAGCTCGGCGAGGCCCATCGGCCCGCGTGCGTGCAGCTTCTGGGTCGAGATGCCGATCTCGGCACCGAACCCGAACTCACCGCCGTCGGTGAAGCGCGTCGACGCGTTGATCATGACGGCCGCCGAGTCGAGGCCCTTCACGAACCGGCGGGCCTCGTCGAGGTCGCGGGTCACGATCGCCTCGGTGTGGCCGCTCCCCCACCGCCGGATGTGCGCGACGGCGTCGTCGAGAGAGTCCACGACACCGACGGCGAGGTCGAGGGAGAGGTACTCCGCGGCCCAGTCCTCGTCGGTGACCGGGACCGCGGTGGCGTCGTAGGCCAACGCCCGCTCGTCGGCGTGCAGCGTCACGCCCTTGTCCTGCAGCGCTTTCACGGCCGCCGGGAGGAACGCCTCGGCCGCGTCGCGGTGCACGAGCAACGTCTCCGCGGCGTTGCAGACCGAAGGCCGCTGCGTCTTGGCGTTGACGATGATCGCGACGGCCTTGTCGACGTCGGCGGTGGCGTCGACGTACACGGTGCAGTTGCCCACCCCGGTCTCGATGACCGGCACCTGCGACTCCGTGACCACCGACTCGATGAGCCCGGCGCCGCCGCGCGGGATGAGCACGTCGACGAGCCCCCGCGCGCGCATGAGCTCCTTGACGGAGGCGTGGTCCGTGCCAGGGACGAGCTGGACGGAGTGGTCGGGCAGGATGCCGCGGCTCGCGTCGGCGAGCACGTCGACGATCGCGGTGTTCGACCGGTACGCCGAGCCGGACCCCCGCAGCAGCACGGCGTTGCCGCTCTTCACGCACAGACCGGCGGCGTCCGCAGTGACGTTCGGACGTGCCTCGTAGACGATCCCGACCACCCCCAGGGGCACCCGGACCTGGCGCAGCTCGAGCCCGTTCGGCAGAGTCCCGCCGCGGACCACCTCGCCGACCGGGTCGGGCAGCGTGGCGACGTGGCGCAGCCCGTCGGCCATGGCCTCCAACCGGGAGGGGTTCAGGGCGAGTCGGTCCAGCAGCGCCTCGCTGGTGCCGGCCGCACGTCCTGCCTCCACGTCCTCGGCGTTGGCGGCCAGGATGCGGTCCTGGTGCGCGAGCAGCGCGTCCGCCATGGCCAGGAGGGCCTTGTCCTTGGTGCCACGCGGCAGCGGAGCCAGGGCTGCTGCCGCCGTACGGGCGCGTCGGGCTCCCTCGAGGACCTCACTCATGCCACGAGCGTACGGCGGGCACTCAACCCGAGCGCGACCTGCACCGACTGGAGGCCTCTGGTCCGCCAGACCGGATGTGGGATAGCGCATACGTATGTGTGATCGCACATACGCCGCAGCAGGAAAGGGGCACCACAGACTGACGGTCGCCGGCCGAGCGTCAGCAGCGCGTGGCGCCTCTCAGAGCACCACGAGATCGTCGCGGTGGACCACCTCGCGCAGGCCGAGCTCGCGGGTCGAGCGCCCGAGCAGCTCGGGGAGCTCCGCTGAGTCGTACGCCACCAGGCCCCGCGCCACCGGCACGCCGGCGGTGGTGACGAGCTCGACGGGATCGCCCGCGTCGAAGTCGCCCTCGACCGCGGTGATCCCGGCCGGCAGCAGCGACTTCCGGCGCTCGCAGACGGCCCGCACCGCCCCGTCGTCGAGCACGAGCCGGCCCCGCGGGTGAGTGGCGTGGGCCAGCCACAGCAACCGCGCCGAGCGGCGGTGCCCGGTGGGGGCGAAGAACGTCCCGCCGATCCCCTTCAGCAGGTCGGAGACCTGCGTGGCCGCGCCCAGCACGACGGGGATGCCCGCGGAGGTGGCCACCCTGGCCGCGTCGACCTTCGACGCCATCCCCCCGCGGCCGAGGCCGGATGCTCCGGTCGACCCGGCCTCCACGCCGTCCAGGTCGCGCGCCGTCCGGACCTCGGGCACGAGCCGGGCGCTGCCGGTGCGGGGGTCGCCGTCGTACAGGCCGTCGACGTCCGACAGCAGCACGAGCGCGTCGGCCCGGACCAGGTGCGCCACCAGCGCTGCCAGCCGGTCGTTGTCGCCGAAGCGGATCTCGTCGGTGGCCACGGCGTCGTTCTCGTTGACGACCGGCGTGACCCCCAGGGCCAGCAACCGCTCGAGGGTGCGCTGCGCGTTGCGGTAGTGCGTCCGTCGTACGACGTCGTCGGCGGTGAGAAGGACCTGCCCAACCGTCCGGCGGTGCCCGGCGAACGCGAGGGCGTAGGCGTGCACGAGCTCGGCCTGGCCCACGGAGGCGGCGGCCTGCTGGGTGGCGAGGTCGCGGGGGCGGCGCGACAGGCCGAGCGGGGCGAGCCCGGCCGCGATGGCGCCGGACGACACCAGGACGAGGCCGGGGCGGGACGCGATGGCCCCGACGAGCGCCTCCAGCCGCCTGACGTCGAGCCCACCCTCGGCGGTCGTGAGCGAGGACGAGCCGACCTTGACGACGAGTCGCTGCGCGTCGGCGACGGCGGCTCTGGTCACGCTCGAACCCTACTGATCGGGGTCGAGGTCCTCGGGCAGCTCGATCCCGAGCCGCTCGGCGCGCCGCACGTCCTTCTGCCAGCGGCGCTCGGCGGCGCCGACGCGGGTGTGGTCCTCGAAGCGGGCGTCCTGGCCGCGCATGCCCGAGGCGAACTCCTCCAGCAGCGTCGGCTGCCAGTCGAAGATCACGTCGCCGATCTGCACCTCGCACCCGGGGGTGGCTCCCTGCTCGGCCAGCGCCTTCTCCACGCCGAGCCGAGCCAGCCGGTCCGCGAGGTAGCCCACGGCCTCGTCGTTGCCGAAGTCGGTCTGCAGGATCCACCGCTCGGGCTTCTCGCCGCGCACGACGTAGACGCCGTTCTCCTCGCTGACCGTGAAGCCCGCGTCGTCGACGGCCTTGGGCCGCAGGACGATCCGGGTCGCCTCCTCGACGGGTTGTGCGGCGCGGTGTGCGGCGACGATCTCGGCGAGCGCGAAGCTCAGCTCCCGCAGACCGAGGTGCGACACCGCCGACACGGTGAAGACGGGGTACCCGCGGGCCTCGAGCTCGGGCGTGACGATGTCGGCGAGGTCCTTGCCCTCCGGCAGGTCGGCCTTGTTGAGCACCACCAGCCGCGGCCGGTCGGACAGCGACGTCTTGTACTGCTCGAGCTCCGCCTCGATCACCTCGAGGTCGGTGAGGGGGTCCCGGCCGGGCTCGTAGGTCGCGCAGTCGAGCACGTGCACCAGCACGCTGCACCGCTCGACGTGCCGCAGGAACTCCAACCCCAGCCCCTTGCCCTGCGCGGCACCGGGGATCAGACCGGGTACGTCGGCGACCGTGAACACCGTCCCGCCGGCCTCCACGACGCCGAGGTTCGGGACCAGCGTCGTGAACGGGTAGTCGGCGATCTTCGGTCGCGCCGCGGACAGGGCCGCGATGAGCGAGGACTTGCCCGCGCTCGGGAAACCCACGAGCGCCACGTCGGCCACGCTCTTGAGCTCCAGCACGACGTCGGCCTTCTCGCCGGGCTCGCCGAGCAGCGCGAAGCCGGGTGCCTTGCGCTTCGTCGAGGCGAGCGCCGCGTTGCCGAGGCCACCACGGCCGCCGCGCGCGACGACGTACCGGGTGCCCTCCCCCACCAGATCGGCGAGGACGTCGCCGTCCGGGGTCGTGACGACGGTGCCGTTGGGCACCGGCAGCTCGAGGGTCTGGCCGTTCGCGCCGGCCCGCATGTCGCCCGCGCCGGGCTTGCCGCTCGTGGCCTTCTGGTGCGGGTGGTAGTGGTAGTCGAGCAGGGTCGTCACGTTGTGGTCGACGACGAGCACCACGTCGCCGCCGTGCCCGCCGTCCGCGCCGTCCGGCCCGCCGAGCGGCTTGAACTTCTCCCGGCGCACGCTCGCGCAGCCGTGCCCGCCGTCGCCCGCGGCGACGTGCAGAACGACCCGGTCGACGAACGTTGCCACCTGCGGTCTCCTTCATGCGAGAGGGCGGACCAGGTTCCCCCGGCCCGCCCTCTCAGACGTGTACGACGGTCGTCAGGCGACCGGCACGATGTTGACGACCTTCTTGCCGCGCTTGGTCCCGAACTGGACCGCACCGGCCTCAAGCGCGAACAACGTGTCGTCGCCACCGCGACCGACCGCGTCGCCCGGGTGGAAGTGCGTGCCGCGCTGGCGGACGAGGATCTCGCCGGCCTTGACGACCTGGCCTCCGAAACGCTTCACGCCGAGGCGCTGCGCGTTGGAGTCACGGCCGTTGCGCGAGGAGCTGGCGCCCTTCTTGTGTGCCATGTCGTCAGCCCTTCTCGATCCCGGTGACCTTCAGCTGCGTGAGCTGCTGCCGGTGACCGATGCGCTTCTTGTAGCCCGTCTTGTTCTTGTACTTCAGGATGCGGATCTTCGGGCCCTTGGTCTGGGCCACGACCTCGGCGTTGACGCGGACGCCGGCCAGGGCGGCGGCGTCGCTGGTGACGTCGGTGCCGTCGACCACGAGCAGGGCAGGCAGCGTCACGGCCGCGCCAGCTGCGCCGTCGAGCTTCTCGACCTCGACGACGTCACCGACGGCGACCTTGTACTGCTTGCCGCCGGTCTTGACGATGGCGTACACGGACTGCTCCTCGGGATGCTCAGGGGGCCCGCGGGCGCGCGTCAGCGCGCGCGGGACCGGATCAGACTACCGGACGGCTCGGTCGGCCCTCAAACCGCGCCGGCGGTGGGCGAACCGGCCGGACGGCTGGCCGCACGCCGGCGCTTCTTGACGGCCTGGGCCGGCTCGGGCTCGCTCGGCTCGACCGGGACGTCCTGCGGGCCCGGTGCGGCGTCCTGCGCCTGTTCAGCCTCGACCACCGGCTGCTCCTCGACCGCGGTCGGGGGTTCCTCTGCCAGGTCGAAGGCGGCCTCGGCAGGCTCCGCCACCACGACGTCCTCGTCCACGACGACGTCCTCCGCCACCACGACGTCCTCGTCCACGACCACGGCCACCGGCTCGACCTCGACCTCGACCTCGACGGGCTCGTTCAGCAGCTCGGTGAGCTCGGTCTCGGGCGCCACGGCCGCACCGCCCGGCCCCCGGCCACCGCGCCGACGACGACGCCCGCCACCCTCGGCCTTCTCCGCGTCGGGCGCGGACCCGGCGGGCACCGGCGCCTTGGCGCCGACCTTGGGCGTCCGGTCGCGGTCGCGCTCGGGCTTGGGCTCGACAGGCTCCAGGTGGATCTTCACTCCGCGGCCGTTGCAGGCCTCGCAGGTCTCGCTGAAGCTCTCGAGCAGGCCCTGCCCCACACGCTTGCGGGTCATCTGAACCAGGCCCAGCGAGGTGACCTCGGCGACCTGGTGCTTGGTGCGGTCGCGTCCCAGGCACTCCACGAGCCGACGCACGACGAGATCCCGGTTGCTCTCAAGGACCATGTCGATGAAGTCGACGACGATGATGCCGCCCAGGTCGCGCAGCCGGAGCTGGCGGGCGATCTCCTCGGCGGCCTCGAGGTTGTTGCGGGTGACGGTCTCCTCGAGGTTGCCGCCCTTCCCGACGTACTTGCCGGTGTTGACGTCGATGACGACCATCGCCTCGGTGCGGTCGATGACCAGGGAGCCGCCCGAGGGGAGGTAGACCTTGCGGTCCAGCGCCTTGAGCAGCTGCTCGTCGATGCGGTGCTCGGCGAAGACGTCGCTGTCGCCGGCGTGCTTGCGCATCCGGCCGGCGAGGTCGGGCGCGACGAACTCGACGTAGTCGCGGATCGTCTCCCAGGCCTCGTCGCCCTGGACCGCCAGGCCGTTGAAGTCCTCGTTGAAGATGTCGCGCACGACCTTGATGACCAGGTCGGGCTCCGCGTGCAGCACCTTGGGTGCGCCGCCCTTCGCGGCCTTCTCCTTGATGACCTCCCACTGCGCCTGCAGGCGGCGCACGTCGGCGGCGATCTCCTCCTCGGACGCACCCTCGGCGGCGGTGCGGATGATGACGCCCGCGCCCTCCGGGACGACGTTCTTGAGGATGTTCTTCAGGCGGGTGCGCTCGTTCTCCGGCAGCTTGCGCGAGATGCCGGTCATCGAGCCCTCGGGGACGTACACGAGGTAGCGCCCCGGCAGGCTGATCTGGCTCGTCAGGCGGGCACCCTTGTGCCCGATGGGGTCCTTGGTGACCTGGACGAGCACCTCCTGGCCGGACTTGAGCGCCAGCTCGATCTTGCGCTGGCCGCCCGCCACGCCCTCCCAGTTGACCTCGCCGGCGTAGAGGACGGCGTTGCGGCCCTTGCCGATGTCGACGAACGCTGCCTCCATGCTGGGCAGCACGTTCTGCACCTTGCCCAGGTAGACGTTGCCCGCGTACGACGTGGCCGTGGCCCGCGTGACGTAGTGCTCGACGAGGACGCCGTCCTCGAGCACGGCGATCTGGGTGCGGTCGCCCTTCTGGCGCACCACCATCTGGCGGTCCACGCTCTCGCGCCGCGCCAGGAACTCGGCCTCGGTCAGGATCGAGGCGCGGCGACGGCCGGAGTCGCGGCCCTCCTGCCGGCGTACCCGCTTGGCGGCCATCCGGGTCGAGCCGGAGATGCCGCGCACGCCGTCCTCGTCCGCCTCGCCGCCGCCGTCGCGGCGACGTCGGGCGTCGCGGACGTGCACGACCGTCGGGACGCCGTCCTCGCTGTCCTCCCCGCCCCCGCCGCTGCCGGACCGACGGCGGCGACGCCGGCGCCGGGTGCCCGTCGCCGTGGTCTCGCCGTCCTCCTCGGCCTCGTCCTCGGCGGCTTCCTCGGCCTCCTCGGTCTGCTCGGCCTCCTCGTCGGCGCCCTCCGCGCCCTCCGGACGACGCCCGCGCCCACGCCGGCCGCGCCGGCGACGGCGACCCGTGCGGGCATCGCCCTCAGCGGTCTCGCTGTCGTCACCCTCGGGCTCGGCGCCCTCCTCGAGCTCCTCCTCGGCGGCCTCGAGCAGCTCCGAGGGGCTGACGGCGCCCGTGGTGCCGGCACGCCGGCGCTGGCGGGGGGCAGGCTCGGTGGGCTCGGGCGCCTGGAACGTCACGACGACGGCGGGCGTGCGCGTACGACGACGGGCGCTCGGCGCGGTCTGCGCGGGCTCCTCGGCGCCTGCCTCGGGCGTCTCTGCAGCCGCCTCCAGCTCGGCCGGCTCCTCCACCGCGACGTGGGGCTCGACGACGCTCTGCGCCTGCTCGAGGACGTCCGCCTCGGCGCCCTCGGGGGTGGGTTCGTCGATCTTCGCCTTGGTGGTGCGCTTGCGCGGCGCCGCCTTCTTGGCAGCCTTCTTCGTGGGCTTGGCCGGCTCGTCCCCCTCGTCAGCAGTCGTCTCGGGGGCGGGGGCGTCCGTCGTACCGGCCTCGTCGCCGGTGAACGGCGGCGGGCTCGCGGCGCGGCTCGCCCGCTTGCGCGGGGCCTTCTTGGGCGCGACCTCCACCGGGGCGGTGCCGAAGGCCTCGTCGGTGGTGGCGGACTCGCCGGGGGTGTCGGGGGTCTCGGTCGACTCGTGGTCGAGCACGGTGCTCCATCCGGCCGGCGCGTGACGCTGCCACGCCGACCAGGGCTGGTCGTACCGCGCCGACCAGGTCGGGCGACGCGGGAAAGAAGTCTTCAGGCGGCGACTTCGGCGGACCTGTCGCGTTTCCCCGTTGGCGTGCGCCGGGATCAGCCGGCGGCGACGCGATCGGGTGCGAACGGGTCGCCGACCTCCCCGTCCGGGGTGAGCGGTCCCTGCGCGAGCCGGGTGACCGCGGGCGGCACCGGCATCTCGAGCTCGCTCACCGCACGGAGTGCGGAGAGGACGTCGTCGGGTCGTACAGCAGGCGTCACGTGCTGGACGACCAGGTCCAGTATCGCACAGTCGGCGTCACGCGTGGTGACCAGCGACACGACGGGTCCCCGCGCGTCGAACGCACGCAGACCGCTCTTGGTCATCCGCTGGACCTCGACGGACTCGCGCACGAGGAAGGCCTCGGCCGCCGTCGTGAGTGCGTCCGGGTCGACCGCGGGCAGGCTGACCCGCCAGCGGCTGGCCGTGACGAGATCGGCCAGGCTGGTCCCCGGCCGGCCCTCGACCGCCTCCAGCAGGTCGATGCCGTCGGGCAGGCTGGCGTCCAGGGCGGCGCGGACGTCCTCGACCGGCCGGGCCTCGGCGAGCGCGATCTCGACGTACTCCGCCTCCGACGCCACCCCGGTCGCGGCCGCACCCACCCAGCTCACCTTCGGGTG
>JBKOVB010000076.1:0-2527 GCA_046723735.1 Actinomycetota bacterium
GGACGAGGTGGCCGGCATCGCCCGCGGCCTCGAGCGCGACGGGCGGCCGGCGTCCAAGGACCCGGTGCTCCGGCAGCGCCTCGCCGACGCCCTCGTCGAGCTGGAGTGCCTCAAGTACCACTCGTGGCACGTCCTCACGGCCACCAGCCAGGGCAGGGACCTCGGCTTCGAGTCGTCGATGACCAAGATCATGTGGTCGGAGACGTTCCGCCGGGTCTCCGACGCCTACGAGGCCGTCGTGGGCGAGGCCTTCCAGGTGGCGGAGCCGCACGCAGGACTCAGCCTGGACGAGCTCACCGGCGCCGCCCTGTGGTCCCGCTCCTGCACGATCTGGGGCGGCTCGCAGCAGGTGCAGCGGACGATCGTCGCCGAGCGCGTGCTCGGCCTCCCCCGATAGGAGACCGGGCATGCGGTTCCAGCTCAACGACGACCAGCGGGCACTGCGGGACGCGGTCCGCGCCTACCTGCGCGACCGGCTCGGCCCGCACCAGCTGCGGGCGTTCTACGACTCCCCGGGCGGCGACGGCGTGCCTGCCGACGCGTGGCGGGCGTTCGGCGAGCAGGGCTGGCTCGCCGTACTCGTGCCAGAGGACTACGACGGGGTCGGGCTCGGTCTGCTCGACGCCGCCATCATCGCCACGTGCTTCGGCGCGGGCACCGTGCCCGGGCCGTGGCTCGGAACCGTGCTGCTGGGCGAGGCCGTGCGGCTCTACGGCAGTGAGGACCAGCGCACGGCGCTGCTCCCGCGGCTCGCGGCCGGCGAGGTCAAGGGGGCGGTGGCGCTGCTCAAGCCGGGCTGGTCGGCGACGCCCGCGTCGGCACCGGCGACCGCGGCGGACGGCCGCCTCTCCGGAGTGCTGGAGCTGGTCGAGTACGCCGGCGCGGCCGACACGCTGCTGGTCGCGGCGCAGGACGGGCTGTACCTCGTCGACCGGTCCGAGACGGCCGTCACCGAGCACGACGCGCTCGACCGCACCACCCGGCTGGCGAACGTCACGCTCGACGGCACCCGGGGCGAACGGCTGGAGGGGTCCGACGACTGGCAGGAGCTGCTCGACCGTGCCGCCGTGCTGGCCGCCGCTGACCTCGCCGGCGTGGCCCGCAAGGCCGTGACCGACACGGTCGAGTACGACAAGACCCGCGTCCAGTTCGGCAAGCCGGTCGGCTCGTTCCAAGCGTTGCAGCACGCGCTCGCCGACGTGCACATCGCCGTGACGTACGCCGAGTACGCCGCCACCTACGCCGCCCACGCGTTCGACGTCGACGCCCCCGACAAGCAGCTGGCCGCCTCCATCGCGAAGGCCAAGACGGGCGACGCCGCCGACCAGGCGACCAGCGCGATGATCCAGTTCCACGGCGGCATCGGCTTCACCTGGGAGCACGACGCGCACTTCTACCTCAAGCGCGCCAAGCGCCTGCAGTACGCCTGGGGCGACTCCGCGCAGCACCGCGAGCGCATCGCGGCCCTCACGCTGGACGTATGAGCACCGAGCGGATGCGCGAGGCGCGCAGCGCCGAGCGCTGGAGCGAGGCGTGAGCAGGGTCGCGCTCATCACGGGCGGCGCCTCCGGGTTCGGCGCCGAGGTCGCCCGCCAGCTGACGCGCCGCGGCGACCGCGTGCTCTTGCTCGACGTCGACGACGAAGCGGGCCAGGCGGTGGCCCACGAGCTGGGCGGCGTCTTCCTGCACTGCGACGTCTCGGACTTCGACGAGGTGCAGGCCACCACGGCCGCGGCCGAGCAGGTGCACGGCGGCATCGACCTGTTCTTCCTCAACGCCGGCATCTCGTCGGGGTTCGCCTTCGGACCGGACTTCGACCTCGCGCGCTACCGCCAGGCGATGGCGATCAACGTCGACGGCGTCGTGTTCGGCATCCAGGCGGCGTTGCCCGTCCTCGGTCGCCGTGGCGGCGGCGCGATCGTGTGCACGTCGTCCATGGCGGGCCTGATCGGCACCCCCTTCGACCCTGTGTACTGCGCCAACAAGCACGCCGTCGTGGGGCTGGTGCGCGCGCTGGGCCCGGCCCTGGCGCACCAGGGCATCACCGTCAACGCCTTCTGCCCCGGCTTCGCCGAGACGAAGATCATCACGGAGCTGCGGGACGTCCTGGTGAGCTCCGGCACGCCGATCATCCCGGTGGAGACCGCGGCGGCCGCGGTGCTGCAGATCTTCGACACCCCCGAGACCGGCAAGGCGTGGCTGCTGCAGGCCGGACGGGAGCTCATGGACTACCGGTTCCGTGGCATCCCCGGGCCGCTGACGCCCGAGGGCGAGCCCGCCGGCGTCATCCCGACCTGAGCCTCCGGACCCAGGCGCGAAAGCAATTCGGAAACCGCTCATGGCTCCCCTCTGTGTCAAGAGGCGGCTGGCAGGGGCGTCCTAGGCTCGGTCTTGGCGGGTCCGGGAAGTGGCTTGTCCGAAGAGCCGGTGTGGGGATGTGAGCCGGTCGCGCTGGGGACGCGGCACGCCCGATGACCTGTCGAAGATCACTCAGCCCACCCTGATCGCCAACGGCGATAACGACCGC
>JBKOVB010000060.1:0-3333 GCA_046723735.1 Actinomycetota bacterium
CCCGACCGCGGCCCCGGCGTCGCCCGCCGCGGCGCCCCTGGTCACGACCCTCACCGTCGTCAGGCCGGCGCCCGTGGCCCGCCCCGCCGTGCCGTCCCGCGCGAAGGCGCGCCCGAAGCCGCGCCACCGCACCGTCCACCAACCGGTGCGGCCCGCTCCCCGCCGTACCGTCGTGGTGAGGGTCCGGTCCCCCCGCCTCACGCCACAGCAGCTCATGGACCGAGCAGTCGCGCGCATCCCCGGCTACCACCGCGGTGACGCGACCTGGGTGATGACCAGCAGGTTCGGGCACTGGGGGGTGACCGCGCTGGGCGCCGGGGTCGTGTACGTCTCCCCGACGGTCCCGGCCGACCGGATGCAGGACGTGGTGCTGCACGAGTGGAGCCACGTGCTGTCCGTGAAGGTGTACGGCGGCGACGTGATCGCCGCGCTCAGCGAGATGAACCGGGTCTTCGGTGGGGAGGGCATCGGGGGTGCGGAGCGGGCCGCCGACTGCATGGCGATCCAGCTCGGCGCGCACTGGACGCACTACACCTCTTGCCCCAACCCGAGCTGGCGGGCCGCGGCCCGACGGCTGCTGGCGCGGGAGCGCCTGTAGTGGTTCTCCCCCGCGCTGCCGGGTAAGGCATCAGCAGAAAGGAGGACGTCATGCCCAAGACCACGCGCAGCGGCACGCCGGTGACGTCCGAGCTGCCGTCCACACTTCAGCGCTCGGATGCCAAGGCGCAGCGCACGTTTGCGAAGGCCCACGACGCCGCGGCCAAGGAGTACGGCGAGGGCGAGCGCGCGCACCGGGTCGCCTTCGCGGCCCTGAAGCACTCGTACGAGAAGGTCGGCGACCACTGGGAACCCAAGGGCGGCGGACGCAAGGGCCCGTCCGACCCGCAGGCGCGGGGCGGCGTACGCACCGATCGGCCCACCCGCGGCGGGGTCGACGAGAGCGCGCCGAAGAGCGAGCTCTACGCGATCGCCCAGCGGCTGGGGGTCGAAGGACGGTCGCGGATGAGCAAGCCGCAGCTCGTCGAGGCGATCCAGCGGGCCAACGACCGCGAGACGCGCAAGGCGCGGGGGCGCTAGGCCGCCTCAGGTCAAGCCGTACGCCGGGAGCACAGCCCCGCTGACCGGTGCCGCAGCGTCGCTCACCAGGAACGCGATGACCTCGGCGACCGCGCCCGGGGTCACGGCATGAGCCATCACGTCGGCGGGGAACGCCGCTCGGTTGGCCGGCGTGTCGAGCAGTCGGGGAGCCACCGCGTTGACCCGCACGCCGTGCGGCCGGAGCTCGGCGTCGAGCACGCGGACCAGGTGCACGACCGCTGCCTTGCTGACGCCATAGGCGGCGGCACCGCCTGAAGGCTCAAGACCTTGCCGGGCCGCGACGTGCACAATGGCGCCGGAGTGCCTGGCGCTCATGACCGGCGCCACCGCCCGGGTCGTCCACCACGCCGTACCGAGGTTGAGGTCGATCATCTGCCGTAGCACCTCGGGCGTCGTGTCCGCCGCCTCACCGCCGTGGAACCCCCCGACGGTGTGCACCAGCACATCGGGTGGCCCCACCTCCGCTGCGACGCGGTCGACCAGCGCAGTGGCGGACGCCGGGTCGCCGAGATCGGCGACGTCACGGCGGACAGCGTCCGGCAGGACCTCCATGCCCCGCTCCTGCCGGTCGACCGCCACCACGGCGAGCCCCGCCCCGGACAAGGTCGAGGCGACCGCCTGGCCGAGCACGCCGCCGGCGCCGGTGACGATCGCGACGCGGGTCGCCTCGTTCACGAGCCGGCGTCGCCCGTGCTCTGCAGGAGCTCGAGCGACTGCACGTGCTCGTCCCGCACGCGGAGGATGGCCTCGTCGCCGCGGAACAGGATCGTCCAGCCGTCCTCGCGCACGACCTCGACGTCGTTGTACGTCTCTCGGACGACCTGCTCGTCGTCGCCGTACACCATGCGGTAGGTGGGCATCACGTGCCTCCTCGGGCCTCGGCCTCGGCGTCCACGCTCCGAGCCCTTCGTGCCCTCGTCAAGGCCTCCGGGCGCGGCGTCGGTTCAGTTCCCGATCGGTGCGATGGCGATGAGCACCTTGCCGACTGCTGCGCCCTCGGCCGCCCAGCGGGGCCTCCCCGACGCTCGCCACAGGGTGCAAGACTGAGACGTGGCGTCCTTGGCGGCGGCTGAGCGCTGCGGGGCTGCTGTGCGGGTCGGAGGTGTTTCATGCTCGTCGTCGTCGGCCTCGTCCTCCTGATCGCCGCCGTGATTGTTGGGGTGGTCGGTGTCCTCGCCAACGCCGGGTCCGGCCATGCACTCACGCATGGCTTCTCGGTGTTCGGCTATCACGTGACCGGTTCCACAGGCACGCTGTTCCTCTACGGCATCGTCGTCGGCGCGGTCGCAATGTTCGGTCTAAGCCTGTTGTTGACCGGGGCGCGCCGCACCTCCCGACGCGGTCAGGACGCCCGCCGCGGACTGCGTCAGTCCCGACAGGAGACGGCTGCAGCAGTACAGGCTCGTGACGATCTGCTCGACCAGCGCGAGACGGCCCGCACCGAAAACCCTGGCCGCCCCGCGGACGACTCCTAGCCTCACTGCGTTGTCCCTCGCCCAAGACCGACGCTCGACCGCCTGCCGCCAGCCACGACGCCGAGCACTAACGAGCCGGCTCGTCAGCACCCAGAGATCGGAGGTCCTCCAATGCCCAGCAATATGCCGCGTTCCTCGTCGGAATCCCGGGGGAGGGCACGGACCGCGCGGCTGATCAGCCAGAAGGCAGGGCCCGACACCGTGATGGTCGTCGTCCTCAGCCTGGCGCTGCTTCTGGGCTTGATCGGCTTGGCCGTGCACGTGCTCTGGATCGTCGCCATCATCGTGATGGCCCTCGGGCTCGGCTTCGCCGCCGCCAACCGCCGACGGGATCGACTCGACGTGGTGAACGAACGCGCCGACCGGCAGGACAAGCCTTGACGGCTACGAGTGACCCAGGTAGATGAAGCCGTAGGCCTCGTCGCGGAACGGGATGCCGGCCGCCGCAAGGGCTTCGTCCCAGTCGCCGGTGCAAGCCGGGTCCGCGCGCTCCATGCCGTGGTCCGCGGTGAGCAGGATCGAGGTGGTGTCGAGCAGGCCCCGCTCCTCGAGCACGTCCAGCCACACACCGAGTCTCGCGTCCGCGTCGCGCAGGGAGGCGCGGGCGATCTCGGAGCCCGGGCCGCCGGCGTGGTGCGCGCCGTCGGTCAGCGTGGTGTTCCACCAGGTCAGCCCGGGCGGGTCGGGCTGGGACCTGTCTCTTATACACATCTCCGAGCCCACGAGACTTAGGCTCAAATCTCGGATGCCGTGTGCTGCG
>JBKOVB010000041.1:0-14847 GCA_046723735.1 Actinomycetota bacterium
ATCCCCGACCTCGTCGCGCCCATCGTGCGCGGTGAGGCGGACATCGTCATCGCCGACCGCCAGGTGCACCTCGTCGAGCACTTCTCCGGGCCCAAGGTGCTGCTGCAAAAGCTCGGCTCGTGGGTGGTGAACAAGGCGGCCGGCACCGACCTGCCCGACGCGGCGAGCGGTTTCCGCGCCTACTCGCGCCAGTCCCTCATGCAGCTGAACACGATCACGCGCTTCAGCTACTGCATGGAGACCATCATCCAGGCCGGCAACAAGCAGCTGGCGATCGCCAGCGTCCCGGTGACCACCAACGCGAAGACCCGCGAGTCGCGGCTGTTCAAGAGCACCTACCAGCACGTGCTCAAGAGCGCGGGCGCCATCACCCGCGCGTACATCATGTACAAGCCCTATGTGCTGTTCAGCCTGCTCGCCGGGGTGCTCGGCCTGCTCGGCGTCTCGCCGTTCCTCCGGTACGCCGTGATCAAGGCCCAGGGTGGCCACGGCAACCACCTGCAGTCGCTGCTCGTCGGCGTGGTGCTGCTGGTCATGAGCTTCCTCAGCGTCATCGTGGGCGTCGTGAGCGACTTGCTGCGCACCAACCGCGCGCTCATCGAGGCGCAGCTCGAGCACACCAAGCACATGCGCTTCGACGGCGCAGTCGCCGAGGTGCCGTTGGCCCGCCGTACCCGCAAGACCGCCTGAGGCGTGCGCGTCGGACTGGTCCTCGAGCAGTGCCTGGCCCCCGTGCCCGGCGGCACGGGACGGTACGCGCGCGAGCTCGCTCGGGCCCTGGCCGGCACGGCGCCCCTCGGCTGCACGGTCAGCGGCGTCACCGCCTGGCACCGGGACGCCCTGTCGGTCGAGCACGTCCCGGTACGGCGGCTGCCGCTGCCCGCGCGCGCCCTGACCCTGGCCTGGGAGCACGCCGGCCGCCCTTCCGTGCGAGCCGACGTCGTGCACGCGCCCACCCCGCTGCATCCCCGCCGCCGCGCGGGTCAGCCGCTCGTCGTGAGCGTGCACGACACCGTGCCCTGGACCCACCCGGAGACACTGACGACGCGCGGGGCCCGCTGGCACCGAGCCATGGTGGGGCGGGCCGCCGCGGAAGCCGACGTGGTCGTGGTGCCCACGCAGGCGGTCGCGGACGAGCTTGCGACATACCTGCCCCTGCGTGACGTGCGCGTCGTGAGTGAGGGGGTGAGCCCCGACCTGGCGCTGCCGGCCGACGCCGACGAGCGGGCTGCCCGGCTCCGGCTGCCCGAGCGCTTCCTGCTCACCGTCGCGACGTTGGAGCCGCGCAAGGGGCTGGCCGACCTGGTCGCAGCGCTGGGCTTGGTGCCTCACGTGCCGCTGCTCGTCGTGGGGCAGCGCGGATGGGGAGGCCTCGACGTGGCGGCGCTGGGCCAGGCGGCGGGGGTCGACGTGCGCGTGCTCGGCCGCGTCCCCGACGCGGACCTGGCCGTCCTGCTCCACCGGGCGACGGCGGTCGTCGTGCCCTCACGCGCCGAGGGCTTCGGCCTGCCGCTGCTCGAGGCCATGGCGGCGGGAACCCCGGTCCTCACGACCGACGTCCCTGCCCTCGTCGAGGTGGCCGGCGGCGCGGCGCTCGTCGTACCCCGGGAGCAGCTCGGGGAAGGGGTACGAACACTCCTCGACGACGCGGGCCTGCGTGCCCGGCTCGCGCAGGAGGGACCGGCGCGCGCGTCGAACTTCACCTGGGAGCGCGCCGCACAGACCCTTTGGTCCACCTATCACGAGGTGGTCCACCGCTAGTCTGGCTGCGGCCTGGCAGGCAGAGGGGAGAGCGGGGTGCGCGACGACGGGTTGCGCGTGCTCGTCGACGCCAGCGCCCTCCCCGCGGACCGCGGCGGGGTCGGCCGCTACGTCGACGGGCTCGTCGCCGGGCTTGCCTCGCGCGACGTCGAGCTGGTCCTGGCCTGCCAGCCCCGGGACGCCGAGCGCCTCGCCGGCCTCGCGCCTGCGGCGACGGTCATCCCCGGTCCGCGACGCCTCGCGAGCCGCCCCGCGCGCCTGGCCTGGGAGCAGACCGAACTCCCGCGACTGGTGCGTCGCACGCGCGCCCACGTGCTCCACTCGCCCCACTACACGATGCCGCTCCGGGCCGGTGTCCCGGTCGTGGTCACCCTGCACGACGCAACCTTCTTCACCCACCCGGCTGCCCACCTGCCGGGCAAGGCCCGCTTCTTCCGTACGGCGACGCGCACCGCCCTCCGCCGGGCGAGCCGCTGCGTGGTGCCCTCGCAGGCGACCCGGGACGAGCTGGTGCGCGTCGCCGGGGCCGACGCTCGCCGGGTGGACGTGTGCCCCCACGGCGTCGACCCCGCGGTCTTCCACCCGCCGACCGTCGCGCAGCGGGAGCGGGTCGCGCAGCGGCTCGGCCTGCACGACCAGCGGTGGGTGGCCTTCCTCGGCACCCACGAGCCGCGCAAGAACCTGCCCAACCTCGTGCGCGGGTGGGTGGCCGCCTGCCGCGACCGCGGCGACGCGCCGGCGCTGGTGCTGGCAGGCGGGGCGGGCTGGGACGCCGAGCTGGACGAGGTGGTCCGGGCCGTGCCGGCTGGGCTGCGCGTGGTCCGCCCCGGCTACCTGCCGATCGACGACCTCGCCGGCCTGCTGGGCGGCGCGCTCGTGGTGGCCTACCCCTCGCACGGTGAGGGCTTCGGCCTCCCGGTGCTGGAGGCCATGGCGTGCAGCGCCCCGGTGCTGACCACGCGCTGCCTCGCGCTGCCTGAAGTGGGCGGCGACGCCGTCGCCTACACCGAGCCGGACGCCGCCGCGATCGGCGCCGCGCTGGCGGCGCTGCTGGACGACCCCGTGCAGCGGGCAGAGCTCGCCCGCAAGGGACTCGCCCGGGCGCAGGCCTTCACCTGGCGGGCGGCCGCCGACGCCCATCTCCAGGCCTACCAGCGCGTGCGGGTCACCTGATGGGCGCAGCCGTGCGAGTCGTCGTCGTCGCGTACGCCTCCGGCGACGTGCTGCCCACCTTTCTCGAGACGCTGCGTACCGCGACGAGCAGCTCCTACGAGCTCGTGGTCGTCGACAACGACGCGACCGGCGAGCCGGTGGGACCGTTGCAGGGCGCCGTCGTGCTCACCGCCGGGAGCAACCTCGGGTACGGCACCGCGGCCAACCTCGGGGCGCAAGGCTTCACAGGGGAGTGGCTGGTGGTGGCCAACCCGGACGTCGTCTGGGACGAGGGCTCGCTCGACGCGCTGCTCGCGGCGGCGGAGCGCTGGCCTGACGCCGGCTGCCTCGGCCCCGCGATCCGCACCGTCGACGGCCGGCTCTACCCGTCCGCCCGCGCCTTCCCCTCGCTGGTGCGCGGCATCGGGCACGCGTTGTTCGGCTGGGCGTGGCCGACGAACCCGTGGACCCGGTCGTACCGCGCCGAGCAGGGCCTGCCGGTGGAAGGCCCGACCGGCTGGCTGTCCGGCTCGCTGATGCTGGTCCGGCGCCGCGCCTGGGATGGCGTTGGTGGCTTCGACCCGCGCTACTTCATGTACTGCGAGGACATGGACCTGTGCCGCCGTCTCGCCGAGGGGGGATGGCTCAACGTCTACGTGCCGTCGGCGACGATCACGCACGTCGGCGGTCACGCGACTCAGGGGGTCCGCCGGCGGATGCTGCGTGAGCACCACCGGGCGCTGTACCGCTACCTCAGCGACCACCACCGAGGCCGACGCTGGTGGCCGCTGCGCGCGCTGCTCGCGGCCGGCCTCGCCGGTCGCTACCTCGTCGCGACCTGCCTCCCGGCCGTGGCGGACGGCGCGGCGCCGACGCGCTCGGCCGGGCTGCTCGACAGCAGCGGGGAGAGCGCCCTCGCGGCGCGTTGACCTGGGCGGAGCTGCCCGACGCGGGCACTCATGACGGCATCCAGGGGCCGTGCCACCCGCCGTACCCCGCCGTCAGCCGGTCCGCTTCCGCCGGCCCCCAGGTGCCGGGCTGGTAGGGGTGGACCGGTGGTGGCGTGTCCAGCAGCGGCTGCATGACCCTCCAGGTCTCCTCGACACCGTCCTGTCGAGTGAAGCGGGTGCTCTGCCCGACCATGGCCGCGTGCAGGAGCACCTCGTACGGCGTGGCCCCTTCGCCGCCCTCGTCGGCGAACTCGACGTCCAGGTGGATCCGGCCGATGCCTGCGACGTCGGCTCGCCGCGCGTCCAGGACGAGGCGCACGCCGGTCGACGGGTCCAGCTTGACCACGAGCTGGTTCGGCTCGGCATGCCGTGCGAGCCCGAATCCCAGACGCGGAGGTCGCTTGAACACCAGTCGCAGCTCGGTCTGGGTGATCGGGAGCCGCTTCCCGGTGCGGATGAAGAACGGGACACCGGACCATCGCCAGTTCTCGACCTCGAGGCGCAGGCCGGCGTAGGTCTCGGTGGTCGAGTCGGCAGCCACGCCGTCGATGCTGCGGTACCCGTCGTACTGGCCTCGGACGTAGTGCTCAGGATCGGCCTCGACGACGGAGTGGAACAGCGCCACCTTGGCGTCCTTGATGGTCTTCGGGTCGCCCCGGGAGGGCGCCTCCATCGCGGCCGCGGCGACGACCTGCATGAGGTGGTTGACGACGACGTCGCGCAGCGCGCCGACGGGGTCGTAGAAGTGGCCACGGTCCTCGACCCCGAAGCTCTCGGCCATCGTGATCTGGACGCACGACAGGTAGTTGCGGCTCCACAGGGGCTCAAGGATGGCGTTGGCGAACCGCAGGTGCAGGATCTCGTCGAAGCCCATCTTCCCGAGGTAGTGGTCGATCCGGTAGAGCTGGGACTCGTCGAGGTACTGGTGCAGCTCGGCCGCCAGCTCCGTCGCGGACGCCTGGTCGTGGCCGAACGGCTTCTCCACGACGACCCGGGCCGACGCCGTCAGGTCCGCCTCGGCCAAGCCCTTCACCACCCTGCCGAACAGGAACGGCGGGATCTCCAGGTAGAAGACCGGGCCCTGGGCACCTTTGATCGCCGCGGCCACCCGCGCGTACGTCGCGGCGTCCCCGAAGTCACCCTGCACGTACGACAGTCGGGCGGCGAAGCGGTCGAAGACCCCCGGCTCGAGCTTTTCGCCGGTGCCGACGATGGAGTCGCGGGCGCGCTCCACCAGCTTTTCCACGGTCCAGTCGTCGACCGCCACCCCGACGATCGGGCAGTCCAGCAAGCCCCGGCGCTCCAGCCGGTACAGCGACCGGAACGTCATCACCTTGGCCAGGTCGCCGGTGATGCCGAAGACGACCAGGACGTCCGCAGGCTGCTGGTCGGTGCCGGCCTTCCCGGCGCCGAGGTGCGTCGCTGTCATCGCCGTCCCCTCCGTGTCGGCATGCTGCCCGGCGGGGGGGCCGAGCCCCGTCCGTAGGAGTCAAGCCACGGGCGGGGCGGCTGTCGTCATCCGGACGGGATGACGGAGCGGGTCGGGGGAGTGCGCTGCGAGTAGTCCTCGTCACAGACGGAGATCACGCGCCGCGGGCTCGTCCCCGGCGCAGGTGGTCTGCGACGCTGGAGGGGGAAGGGGAGCTCCATGCGCAAGCGTGTCGTGATCATCGGGTCAGGGTTCGGTGGGCTCTTCGCCACCAAGGCGCTGAAGCGGGCCGACGTCGACATCACGATGATCGCCCGGACCAGCCATCACCTGTTCCAGCCGCTGCTCTACCAGGTCGCGACCGGCATCCTGTCCGAGGGCGAGATCGCCCCGGCGACCCGCGAGGTCCTCAAGCGGCAGAAGAACGCGACGGTGCTGCTGGGCGAGGTCACCGAGATCGACCTCGCGGCCAAGACCGTCACGCACGAGCTGCTGGGACGGGTGACCGTCACTCCGTACGACGAGCTCATCGTCGCGGCGGGCGCGGAGGAGTCGTACTTCGGCAACGAGGCGTTCGCGCGCTACGCGCCCGGCATGAAGAGCATCGACGACGCCCTCGAGCTGCGCGGCCGGATCTTCGGCGCGTTCGAGCTCGCGGAGCTGGCGACCGACCCCACCGAGATCGACAAGCTGCTGACCTTCGTCGTCGTGGGCGCCGGCCCGACCGGGGTCGAGATGGCCGGACAGATCACCGAGCTCGCCCGCCGCGCTCTGGTCGGCGACTTCCGCCGTATCGACCCGCGCACCGCTCGCGTGGTGCTGCTGGACTTCGCGCCGCAGGTCCTGGGGACCTTCGGGGACAAGCTCTCCGACGTCGCGGCCAAGCACCTGCGCGACATCAACGTCGAGGTGCAGCTGGGCGCCCGGGTGGTCGGCGTCGACCGCAACGGCATCGACGTGGCGGATGCCGACGGCACCCATCGCCGGATCCCTAGCTTCTGCAAGATCTGGGCCGCGGGGGTGCAGGCCAGTCCGCTGGGCAAGCAGCTCGCCGAGCAGTCCGGCGCCGAGGTCGACCGCGCGGGGCGCGTGCTTGTGCAGGAGGACCTGACCCTGCCCGGGCACCCGGAGGTCTTCGTCGTCGGCGACATGATGAGCCTCAAGGGCTACCCCGGGCTGGCGCAGGTCGCGATCCAGGGAGCCCGGCACGCGGCCAAGAGCATCCGCACCGGCCGCCGTACGCCCTTCACGTACAAGGACAAGGGCTCGTTGGCGACCGTGAGCCGCTTCCAGGCAGTGGCGAGCATCAAGGGCCTGCACTTCCACGGTTTCCCCGCCTGGCTGCTGTGGCTCGGGGTGCACCTCTTCTACATCGTCGGCTTCAAGAAGCGCGTCACCACGGTGATGCACTGGGCGGTGAGCTTCGTGGGTCGCGGTCGGTCGGAGCGGGTCGCGACGGAGCAGCAGGTGCTGGCGAGGCTCGCGCTGGAGGAGGTCGGCCCGGACTTCGTGACGCTCGAGCCGCCGTGGACCTCGTCGACGGGCTGAGAGCGTCAGATTGCACCCGAACGGCTCTTCACTTCACGTGCGCAAAGCCCGACATATGGGTGGAAGCATCCCCCCGCGAAGGAACGGTCATGGCCAGCCAGCAGAAGGTCCCTTCCCCCGAGGAACGGGTCGCGGCCCTGCTGCGCGCGGGTGTCCCGCTCAGCCTGCTCATCGACCTCGTCGCCGGCCCCCGCTCCGCTGAGCTCTACGCGCGTGAGCGGTCCTCGTCGCGTCGCTGAGCGGGGCGCCCGGCAGGAAGTCGCCGCTCCGCGTCGAACTGGTGCACCGACCGGCCTCACCCACGGGCCCCGCTCGGTGACCAGGAGTCGCTCCATGCCCAGCACGCGCACCGCGTTCTGCCTCGCCGCGGCGGGGCTCACCCTGTCCGCGACCGTCGCGCTCGCCGACGACGCGCCGAGGACCACGGCGACGAGCAAGTCGCTGTTCATGGCCCAGGAAGGCTGCGGCAGCACCGCTGAGCCGGGTCGCCTCGAGCCCAAGCCGCAGGCCGACAGCGCCGACGGCTGCGGCACGATCGGCGGTCTGCCGCTCAACGAGGTGGCGCACCAGGACGAAGAGGACCTCGGCCCCACGGCGGAGGACTACACGTCGACGTCGAAGCTCGTGCCGTTCGTCGTCGACGCGTCCAAGAAGGTCAAGGGCCAGGTCGCTGCTGAGTCGTGGTTCGGAGCCGGCGGCGTCGGCTCGGTCACGTGGGACGTCTCCCTGCGGGGCACCACGGCCGCGGGCAAGATCGTCGACTTCGGCACCACCACCGTGTCGGCGGACGCCGCACCCGGCGAGAACGACGTCTTCGCCCCGTTCGAGCTGGCGATCCCTCGGGCGGCCTCCGGCCAGACCTTCAAGCGGTTCGTCGTGAGCGTCGCGCTGCGTGGCCAGAACATCGGGATGAGCGCCAAGAAGCTCTCGGGCGACAGCTACGTCGTCATCCCGGCCAAGGCCCCGGTCCCGCCGAAGCGCCGTCGCTGACGGACCTCGGAGCCCGACCTCCCTACAGCTGTCGGAGGTCGGGCACGGTCGCACCGGCCACGGCGGTGACCTGCTCGGCGGCGGTGATCGCGGAGAGGTCGGCGTCGCCTGCCACGAGCACCAGGCTTGCTCCGGAGCGCAGCGTCGCGAGCAGCACCCCGAGGCCCTCCGGGGTCGCGGGAGGCCGCGTGGTCAGCACCCGGTCGGCCGGGCCGAGCCCGAGGTCGGGCGTCACGAACGGCTCGCCGTGCAGCACCACCGTGGCGGTGGTGGGGTACGGACCGGGGAAGCGGTCGCCGTACGTGGGGACCTCTGCGGCGGCGTCGAGCACGAGCGGCGGTACGGCGGGGAGCCGGGCCCCCAGGGGGTGACCCGACACCGCGAGCACGTCGTCGACACCTTCGTCGAGCGCCGCCTCCGCCTCCGTGGCGCTCACGAACGCGAGCGAGCAACCCGCGAGCTCGTCCGGCGCCGAGGCCACGACGACCGAGGCACCGGCTGCCACCGAGCCCAGCAGGAAGCACACCAGCTGCCAGTGCAGGGGCAGCAGCAGCCCGACGCGCTCGGGGCTCCCGAAGCCGTCCACGAGCAGGTTCGCGGTCTTCGCGACCCAGTTCTCCGTGGTGGCGCCGGACAGCTCGACGCGCGCCGGCCCGTCGTACAGCGTCAGCAGCGGCGCCGCCGGGTCGCGGTCGGCGACCAGGCCGGCGGTCAGTCGGCGCAGGGGTCGTCCTGCGCAGTGCGGATCTTGACCGCCGGCGACGGGCTGCTCGACGGGCGCGGGGAGCCCGCGACCGTCACCTTCTGCGCGCCCGAGTAGCGGGAGCCGACGACGACCTCGAGGGTGCGTCCGAGGCTGTCGTCCTCCTGCAGCACGGCGCCGGGGATGGCGGCCGCCAAGGTGCGCGCCGAGTCGGCCTTCGTGGGCCCGTAGAGCACCGTGGTGACGCTGGCGCCGGAGCCTCGGTTGGTCGGCGTGCCGGTGGTGACGAAGCCGACGGCCCCGAGGTCGTTGAACGCCTTGCGCGCCAGGCCGGTGACGCCGGAGCCGTTGTAGACGCGCACCCGGATGGCGCCGGGCCGCACGGTCAAGGCCTGGGCGCTCGGCTTCGGCGCGGGCGAGCCTGGCGCGCGGTCGGCGCGCAGCGCCGCGAACAGCTCGTCGTCCGCCTGCTGGTCGAGCTGCAGGACGGCGGCGCCGTTGACCCGGATGCCGCCACTGGTCGGCACGGTGACGAACAGGACCCCGCCCGAGTTGAAGTTCCGGACCCGCAGGGCGATGTCCTTCATGTCGTTGACGCCGAGGTGCTCGTCGACCTGCAGCGACGTGGTGGCGGCGTTGACGAAGCTGTTGATCTTCAGCGGGTTGAGAAGCGTCCCTGACGACAGCACCTTGTGGATCAACGCGCCGATCACCTGCTGCTGGTGCTTGATGCGGTCGAGGTCGCCACCCGCGAAAGCGTGCCGGGCGCGGACGAACGCGAGCGCGGTGTTGCCGTCGATGTGGTGCCGGCCTGCCGACAGGTTCAGATCGGCCTTCTGGTCCTGGACGCTCTTGGGAAGGCACACGTCCACGCCGCCGAGCGTGTTGACCATGTTCTTGAACCCGACGAAGTCGACCTGCACGTAGTGGTCGACCCGGATGTTCGTGAGGTTCTCGATCGTCGCGATGAGCAGCGCGGGGCCGCCCTCGGAGATCGCGCTGTTGATCCGGCCGTGGTGCGAGCGGTGCACCTCGCCGCTCTTCGGGTCGGTCCACGCCGGGATCTCGACGTAGGAGTCGCGCGGGAAGCTGACGAAGATCGCCTTGTCGCTGGAGGCGAACAGGTGCGCCAGGATGATCGTGTCCGAGCGCTGGCCGGCGGTCAGCCCCGAACCGCCGGTGCCGATGCCGTTGCGGCCGGCCCGCGTGTCCGAGCCGACGAGGAGCACGTTCTCGGCGTTCTTCGGCGCCTTGGGCGGGGTCTTGTGGCCCCCGAGTGCTGGGATCTTGATCTTGTCGATGTTGCCGGTCCAGTGCTGGACGGCCGCGTACCCGACCCCGGCCACGGCGAGGATGACGCCGGCCATCGTGAGCGCGATCCACGACAGCACGCGGGCGACCCGCGTGCCGCCGGTACGGCGGGGCGGTCCCGCCGGGGGCACCCTGCGTTCCGAGGGGCGCGTCTGCCGCGGCTCGGGGCCGCGCGCGGCCTCGCGATAGGCCCCCCGGTAGTCGCCCGTGACGCGCGGCACCTGGCGCCGCGGACCTCGAGGGTCCAGGTGCGGCGGCAGGCCAGAGCCCCCGGGCGGGGGGCCGTCGGTCGGCGTCGTCACAGGGCTCCTCGAGAACGGTCGGTACGGCGGGACGCGCGCACCCAGCTGGCAGGCACCCACTCAGGAGGACGGCTCAGAGCCCCAGCGGGTTCCCTCCAGGATAGTTGTGCCTACCTGGTCACGCCCTGAAGGTGCCCGCCCGGCCGCGTCACCCCCGTCAGGCGAAGGAGAGCGAGCGGCACCCCAGCACCGTGCTGGAGCCGGGGGTCCCGGCCGTGTTCCGGGCCACGACGCAGACGCGGTGCGTGCCCCGTGTCACGCGCACGGCCGCCTTGAAGCCGTGCGCGGTGCCGTAGCCGGGGTACACCGCGGTCGGGGCGGAGGTCCGCAGGGCTGCCGGCCCCCAGTAGCGGGCGCGGCCGTCCACCGTGACGAGGAACGTCGAGGCAGTGCTGCGGTCCAGGTCGAGGGCCCAGCCGCTGACCACGGCGGTGCGCGGGTACACCGCCTTGGCGGTGAGCCGGCCGACCGCGTTGCTGACCACGACGGTCCGGCACCCCATGGGGTGGTCGACACCCGGGGTCCCCACGACATTGATCACCCGCATGCACACCTGGTGGGAGCCGCTGCGCAGGATCAGCGTCGTCGCGAAGCCGTGCGCGCTGCCGTACCCCGGCCACCGCGACGCCGCGGTCGCGCTGGTGCGCCCCGCCGTGATCGGCGTTCCGGACCTGCCGTCGACGACCGGTACCACGGTGGTGGGCCCGGCCGCGTCGGGGTCGAAGGCGTCACCGGCGACGAGCACCGCGCCCGTGGCGGGCCTGTTGCGCAGCACGGTGACGAGACCGGCGGGCTCGTGCGACACGGTGACCGAGCGGCAGGGGAGCTGGGTGTCGGCGCCGGGAGCGACCGCGTCGTGCAGCACCACGCACACGGTGTGCGTCCCGGTCGCCAGGTCGAGGACGGTCGTGAAGCCGTGCGCCGTGCCGGTCCGTGCCCACGTCGCCGGGAGCCCCGTGCGGACCAGGTTCGCGCTCGGCGTCGAGACCACGGTCCCGTCCACCGTGACGCCCGTGGTCACCGGGCCGGTGGTGTCGGGGTCGAGGCCCCAGCCCTGCACCAGCACGCCGTCGGGTCCGCGGCGCACTAGGTCGAGCGCACCGACCGGGGTGTGCCGGACCGTGACGCTGCGGCAGCCGAGCTGCTTGTCCGTGCCTGGCGCGACGAGGTCCGCGGCCGTGAGGCAGACGGTGTGCGGCCCTTCGTCCAGGGCGAGGTCGGCGGCGACGCCGTGCAGGTCGCCCAGGCCGGGCCAGCGCAATCCGATGTCGGGCCGTGTCGTCTGGGTCGGGACGACCGGGCTGTCGTTCCCGTCGACGATGAGCCTCGTGACCACCGGGTCGACGGTGTCAGGGTCGAGCGCCCAGCCGGTCACGTGCACGAGACCGAGGTCCTGCCGCACGCCTTCGAGCGCACCCACCGGGTCGTGCGTGAGCGACGCGGTGAGGCACGTGCCGCCCACGAGCGCGTTGACTCCTGGCGTGCCGGGCGCGTTGACCGCCGTGACGCAGAGCCGGTGCGGACCGTCCACCGCCGGGATCGCGAACGAGAAGCCGTGCGCCCCGCCGTACTCGGGGTAGGCCTTGGCCACGTCGTCACGCGTCAGTGCCGCGGCAGTGCTGCCCACGGATACACCGTCGAGCGTGGCCGTCACGGTGATCGGGGAGGTGGTGTCCGCGTCGATCGCCCAGCCGGTCACGAGCAGGTTGCCAAGCGCGCTGCGGGTCGCGTCCACGCCCCCGAAAGGCGTCACCGGCGGTGGGAAGAGGGCCTTCCACTCAGCGCGCGTGAAGCGCTGCGTCGGCACCAGTCGCTGGTCCACCTGGAACTTCGCGACGGCTGCGGCGGTGTCGGAGCCGTAGTCGCCGTCTACGGGGAGCTTCAACGCGGCCTGGACGAGGCGCACTGCGGTGCCGCTGGTGGGCAGGGCGAGCGTGGTGCCGCCGTACTGCCTGACCAGCGCGATGTTGGAGACCTTCCGGACCGGTGTGATGTGCGCCGGCGGGTGCGGGCCGAAGTCGAGCGGCGCCACCGTGCGGTCCCAGTACGACGTGACCTGCCTCGCACCGGCCCAGCCGAACGAGAAGTGGACGTGGTCCCGGTGCGGGTTCGGGCCGTGGTACGGCTGCCAGCCGCGCGGGTCGTAGGCCTTCCAGATCTGGCGGTTCCAGATCACGTACATGATCCCGAGCCGTCGGGCCATCGCGGCCTTGTTGCCGTAGGCGTCGGTCTTCAGCAGCCAGGACAGCAGGGTGTTGGCCTCGCCGCGCTGGCGGGCGTTGTAGTAGTTGACCTTCCAGTCGAAGGCCCGGCCCTCCTTGTGCTCGCTCTGCCCGCCGGCGCCGCAGTCACGGCTGATGCCGAGGCTGCCCGTGTCGCGATAGGTGCGCAGCAGCAGGTTGCGGAAGGCGGCGACGCCCGGCTTCGCGGCGGGCTGGCAGGTCGACTGGCCGATGTAGGGCTGGATCGGCTCGAGCGCGCGCGGGAGCCCCGACGGCGTGGCCGGCGCTGCGTAGGCCGCTTGGGCAGTCGGTGCCTCCACCGCCACGAGCCCGGCGGCGAGCAACGTGCCGCCCAGGAGCATTCCGAGGCTGCGACGGAGGACGGTACGGCGGCGCATGAGCGGCTCCGGTGCTGGGGTCGGGCAAGGCGGCCAAGCGGACCGTAGCGATCCGCCCCCTAGGGGATCGGACCTCGACAGGCGAACCCGAGGGAAGGTGAGGGCACTGTCACGGCACGGTCACCGTCGTGCAGCCCAGGTTGCGGCTCGTGCCGCGGGTGCCCTGCACGTTGAGGGCGGTGACGCACAGCGAGTGGCGGCCGCGGGGCAGCGTCACCCGCAGCCGGAAGCCGTGGGTGTCGCCGTACCCCGGGTACGCCGTGCCGAAGCCCCTCCGCACGTAGCTCGCGGTGCTGGAGGTGACCACGTGCCCGTCTGCGAGCAGGCGGTACTTCGCGGCCGTGGCCACGTCGGGGTCGAGGATCCAGCCGCTCACGACGGCCTTGCCCGCCTCGTAACGGCCCGGGTCGAGCACGCCGAAGGGCGAGCCGAGCCTGACGCTGCGGCAGCCGAGCGCCGTGGAGCTGCCGGCGGTGCCCCCGGCGTTGAGGGCGGTCGCGCAGACCTTGTGGACCCCGGCGGGCAGCGACAGCGTCGTGCTGAAGCCGTGCCGCGGGCCGTAGCCGGGCCAGGCGGCGGCGACGTCGTTGCGGGTCGCGGCTGCGGTGAAGGTCTTCGGCGTCCCGCCGTCGACCTGCAGCTGCAGGCCGGTGCTGGTCGCGACGTCGGGGTCGAGCGCCCAGGCCTGGACGAGCAGCCCGCCGCCGGGCACCGGCCGAACGGCCTCGAGCCGGCCCTGCGCGGAGTGCAGCGCGGTGACCGTGCGGCACGCGGTCGACACCGCCGACCCCGGGGTCCCGCCGGCGTTCGCCACCGTGGCGCAGACCGTGTGGCTGCCCTCGGCCAGCGGCAGCACGGAGGCGAAGCCGTGGGATGCGCCGTTGGCGGCGTACGTCGCCGGCAGTCCGGTGGCCGCCTGGTCGGCGGTCACCGGGCTCTGGTCCGTGCCGTCCACGGAGATCGTGACCGGCACGGCGGAGGCGACGTCAGGGTCGAGACCCCAGCCGGAGGCGAGCACGCCGCCGGGCCGCAGCCCGACCGTGGTGAGCTGCCCGTCGGCGGTGTGCCGGACCTGCACGCTGCGGCAGCCGAGCGGCTTGTCCGCACCCATGCCGAGGTTGACCACGGTGAGGCAGACCTGGTGCGTGCCCTCGGTCGCGTCGACGTCTCCGTCGAGCCCGTGCGCGGTTCCCCAGCCGGGCCAGGCGGTGGCGAGGTCTGGGCGGTCGGCGTCCGCGGTGAGGAGGGTGGGCTCGCCCCCGTCGACGCTGACCGCGACCTGGGCAGCCCGGGCGGTGTCGGGGTCGACCGCCCAGCCGGTGACGTGCACCTTCCCGAGCACGGTCGTCGCGGTCTCCACCGCGCCGCTCGGCACGTGCGTGACGGTGACGTTCCGGCAGGTGAGGGACCCGTCCGAACCGGGGGTGCCGGGCGCGTTCACTGCCGTCGCGCAGACCTTGTGCGCGCCTTCGGCCAGCGTGCGCGAGAACGAGAAGCCGTGACCCGTGCCGAAACCGGGGTAGGTGCTCGCCACGTCCGGGCGGTCGAGCGAGGCCGTGGTGCTGGCTACCTGGGTGCCGTCCACGAGCAGGTTCACCGTCAGCGGCGCGCTGGTGTCGGCGTCGAGCGCCCAGCCGGTCATGACCGTGCTGCCCGGGACCGCCTTGCTGCCGTCCACCGCGCCGAAGGGCACGATCGGCGGCGGGAAGAGGGTCTTCCACTCGGTCGCGCCGAACGTGCCGGTCACCGTCAGCTTCTGCTGGCTCTGGAACCGCTTCACGGCCTCCACCGTCTGGCTCCCGTAGCGCCCGTCGACGACGAGCCTCAGCGGGCGCTGGACAATGCTGACCGCCGTACCGGTGGCCCCGGCCTTGAGGACGGTGGCGCCGTAGGTGCGGACGAGCGCGAGGTTGGCGGGGGAGCGCACCGGGGTGACGGGAGCGGCCGGGCCCGGGTCGAAGGCGGCGACCCGATTGGTCCAGTACGAGGTCGCCTTCTTTGCGCCGTTCCACCCGAAGCTGAAGTGCACGTGGGTGGTGTGCGGGTCGGAGCCGGTGTAGTCCTGCCAGCCGGCGGACGGG